>JAHKKJ010000659.1 GCA_020027655.1 Deltaproteobacteria bacterium
GCGAAGCGGACTTGATCGAGGAATTGGCGCGGTTGCACGGGTATCAAAGAGTTCCGTCTACGCTGCCTCTGCTGCGATCGTCGGGAGGAAGAAGCGACCCTCATTTAGGCTGGGAGCGGAAAACGCGTTCACTTCTCGCCGGCGAAGGGCTGGTTGAAGTCGTCAACTTGCCGTTCACCGCGGAGAAACTCAACCGGCTATTTGCCGGGCTCTGGGCCGGAGATGCTTCTCCAGTGGCAGTTCTGAACCCAATTGCCAAAGAGAACGCTGAAATGCGGCTCAGTTTGATTCCGGGTTTAATCGAAAATCTGCGCGCCAATTTAGCGCAGAAAGCTGAAAGCTTTTGCGCCTATCATCTGGGAAAAGTGTTCCGTTTGCGGCGTGACGGCACCACTGAAGAGCGGCAATCGCTGGGCGCGATCCTCTATGGCCCGCGAGCGCGCCGAGGCTTGCGCACGGGCACCGAATCTGCCCTTAGCTTCTTGGACTGCAAAGGACTGGTGGAAGGGATTTTAGATTTGCTCCGCGTGGACGAGACCATGGGCTGGTCTCGCGAGGCAAGCGCATTCTTACATCCCGGCAGAGCTGCAGCCCTGGTACGCGACGACAAGAAACTGGGCACTCTGGGGCAGGTCCATCCCGATGTTTCCGACGAGCTGGGTGTCCCCCTTTTCTTCCTTTTCGAACTTGACTTCGAGGGGTTGCTTCAGTATGCTCCGCGACGAATAACGGCTCGTTCTCTTCCACGTTTTCCGTCTGTTGAGCGGGATTTTGCCATCGTCGTCGAAGGAGAGTTTCCCTCTCAACAGATCATTAGTTGGATCAAGAATCGTGGCGAAGCTCTAATCGAGTATGTAGAGGTGTTCGATCAGTACGTCGGGTCCCCAATCCCGGCAGGAAAAAAGAGCTTGGCTTACAAAATCTCATATCGAGCGGATGACAGAACATTGACCGACACCGAAGTAAATACACTGCACCAGAATCTGGTGGATCAAATCGCAAAGTTTTTCGGCGCGCAAGTCAGAAGCTAAAGTTCAAGGCAGCACTTAAGAAGGCGAGAGGTATCAGAGATGACGAAGGCAGAGATTATCACTCGAATCTACGAGAAGATCGGTTTTGCCAAGAAGGATGCGACCGATGTGGTAGAGGCTACCTTTGATATAATTAAAGGTTGCTTGGAAAAGGGCGAAAAGGTCAAAATCTCCGGCTTCGGTAACTTCGTCGTGAATACCAAGCGGCCGCGCAAAGGTCGAAACCCCCAAACCGGCGATGAGATTATTATCGTCGGGCGCAAAGTTCTGACATTCAAAGCCAGCCAGATTCTAAAGAAGAGTCTCAATACGATGTCTCCCTCCTCATCGTCCATGTCTTCCCCCTCGTCCGCTCCGTCGGAATAGCAGTTGGCAATGGCTCAGCGACTGCCAGACAAAATCTATTTCAAGATTGGCGAAGTCGGCGAGATCGTCGGGGTTGAACCCTATGTGCTGCGCTATTGGGAAACCGAGTTTGAACTGCTAAAGCCATCGAAAGCCCCTTCGCGCCATCGCCTCTACAAAAAAAAGGATGTCGAGCTCCTGCTCGAAATCAAGCGGCTACTCTACTCTGAGGGCTTTACCATCGAGGGGGCCCGAAAGAGGTTGAAAGAAACTAAGAAGGAAGAGAAAACCCAGCTCAAACTTCCGCTCGCCGACCAAAAGTACAAGAGCGCCCTCTCCAAGATCAAAAAAGATCTACAATCTATCCGCAAGCTGCTCTCCTAGACTGGACGTGAGTGAGGAGAGGCGATCGCGCTTCCCCTCCGCATGTCGGTACTCAATGGCGATGTTCTGTCCTTCGATGTAGCCAAACTCGCGCAGAGCCAGCCGAATTCCTTCGGCACGGGCAGAGTCAGCGGCGGCATCGTTTTGCGCTAAATACCCTATCCGAGGGATTTTCTTCGGCTGCTGCGCCTCGGTGGGTGGGGCAGTTGTCAGAAGGACAGTTGCCAGTAGACAGACGAGAATTTTCTTGCTCATGGATACCCTCTCTCACTGTCGCCTAATGCCGTCGTCACTGAATTAGTTATTCGGTGACGGGAAGATTTGCAGCTTGCAACCACCGGGTGCTCCCGTTATCCTACGGTCATGTTAAATAACGCGCCGGCGCTATCCCACGACGAGCTACGCACGCTGCTGCGTCCGTTTTGCGAGAAACATCATATTCGCCGCCTTGAAGTCTTTGGTTCAGCCGCGAGCGGCCAAGCCTCTCCCAGCAGTGACGTAGACCTGCTGGTGACGCTGGCAGAATCAGCGTCGGTTTCGACCGCCGAGTTACTGGAAATGGCGGGTGAGGCGGAGGAATTGGTCGGCCGCCCTGTGGATTTTGTCTTGCGTCACTCCCTGGAAAAATCGCCCAATCGCTTCGCCCGCGAGCACATTCTGGCCACTGCCGTGTGCTTATATGGAAACTGACCAAGTCGGCCGGCGCCAAAGGATTAGAGAGCGCCTTTCAAACCGCAAAGCAGAAGCAGGTCGGCGCGATTATGACGACCCTCAGTCGACCCTTTTTCGCCGTCGGGTTGAGTCTCTATCTCCTCCAATTTTAGCTTCAGTGCCAGGGCCGCAGGCCTGATCTCTTTCATTTGGACGTCTGTGGCTCCCGACTGCCGCAGAACTCCAACTCGGGCGAGCTTGAGGACCGCGTCCTTGAGTATCTCTAACCTTTTGGTGTTTAGCTCGGGCGATAAACTCGAGTTGCCGGTGACATTGCCTCCTGGCTGCGCCAGGCTAGCAACCAGACCTAAAGCCACGGGGTCCCCAGAGCTCGTCATCACGATGGGGATGGTAGTAGTCGCTTTCTTCGCCACCAACGCCGGCTGTCCCCCTGTGACCACGATCAGATCAATCTTAAGACGAACCAGGTCCACCGCAAGCTCAGGCAGGCGCTCCAGCTTTTGCTCTCCAAATCGGTACTCGATGGCGATATTCTTTCCCTCGCTCCAGCCAAGCTTGCGCAGCTCTTGCCGAAACGCCTCCACGAGGACCGCGCTACCGGAAGCGGTGCTTGGATCCAGGTAACCTATGCGGAGGACTTTTCCTGCCTGCTGCGCGTCTACCACAGCCCCACCGAAGGTGA
Source organism: Deltaproteobacteria bacterium (assembly GCA_020027655.1). Taxonomy (GTDB): domain Bacteria; phylum Desulfobacterota; class Binatia; order UBA9968; family UBA9968; genus DAIRFP01. Next base: position 3,115 of record JAHKKJ010000659.1, read on the forward strand.
ACGTCAAAGCGATAGCTAAGAGCCCCACCAATTTTAGATTTTCGATTTTGGATTTTAGATTGGTCGATCATCGGATTACTTTATCTGCTCTGGCTAAGACATTCGGCGGGATCGTTAGGCCGATCTGCTTCGCCGCTTTCAGATTGATGATCAAC
>JAHKKJ010000660.1 GCA_020027655.1 Deltaproteobacteria bacterium
CGCTTCTTCCAATGCCCTAGTGGTAAACGTCAAGCGGCCGTAACCCACGAAACGGATCAAACGGTTGCGCAGGTCTTCGCGCTGAATGAGCATGAAAATAACCAGCACAATCACGAGGCCGGCTGCGGCAAGCGGTTCCAACATCGCTGCGGAGGCCAAAGGAATGGGCCAAAACGTGGACGACTCCGCGGCCTTCACGACAACCTCACGGGGCTTTTCTTGGACCCTTACGGGTTCTTCCTTTTTCTGAATCTCGTCCTTAACCTCATCAATAGCCTTTTGTACATTCTCCAGAGCGCCACCCTTGCCCGCTCCGCGCACATCGGAGATTTTTTGCCTGATATTACCCGTGTATTTAGGTAGCTCGTTGCCGAGGCTTGTAAACTCAATGGTAACAGCCCAGCCAATCGTAGCCAGGAGGGAAAACGTGACGACGACGATAATGATGACTGAAGGGAGTCGTCCTAGACCGATCCGTTCCAGGGCACCGGCGACCGGGCTCAGCAGAAAGGTCAGCATGATAGCGAGAGCGATCGGGATCAAAACTGCTTGCGCCCAATAGAGGCACGCAATAATCAGAACGAAACTCCCGAAGGCGATCAGAGATGGTAGTGTTCCGGTGCTGCGGCCGCTAGTGCCCCGGAGATTAGTGCGTGCTCGTGGATTTTTCATGTGGCTTTCTTAGCGTCGCCGGATAGAGAGACGTAGCTCCCCGAAGAGCCTTCCTTTTCCCCTGTTCCCGTGTGAGTTTGATCGCATTAAGAATAAATATCGTCGAAGGCCATCTTGAGGGTTTTAATCCATTGCTCCGAGCAAAGACCCGATTTCTTCCTTGAGGCTTTCGTTCGCGACCAACGTACTGCCGTTTCATGGCCTCCACACCACCTATCTTGGTTTCTAGCGCCTCATTTCAGACCCTGCCCCCGGTGCAGATGACAGGTGACAGATAGTGACTGACTTTCCTCAGCATTGACTCAATCCGCTCTCAGTCAATTTTTGCCGCTTTTCGCGCAGGTATTGTGCGATCCTTCGCTATGTACGCGGCCTACCCTTTCTCCTAATGTGGATTCCAAAAGGCTTTGGCCTATCCCTTGTAGGTGAGGCTACGTTGACCCTCGCTGGGACGTGCCGCCTTGCACTACGTTTCTTGAGGGTACGGATGGAGTCGATATGCTTGTCCTCGTTTGCTGTCGGAATAGTTCAAACGGATGTTTCGGCACCAGCGAATGAATCAGAGCGGATCGAAATAATGATCACAAATAGCGCGACCGCGAACGCAATACCTATCAGCCAAAGGACAGCCACGGTCACAACTTGAATAGTAATGCCGCCGCCGCTGATTTATCTGACCAGAATGTCATTACTTCTATACGATGAGAGGTTTTTTCCATTGATGTAGCCTTTTGAAGGTATCCAGTGAGAAGAATAACAACACAGAAGCCTATAATGGCCAGGGCAAACCAGATGATTCCCTTGAGCGGCTGGCCATGGTGACTCTCTTTCCACATTGAGACCAACGATAGGGCAATTAGTGCGACGCCAAGAAGGACAATCAGCAGAAGACTCGAAGTTCTTAATGCTAGTTCTGGTTGCACTTGCACCATCGATAGCAGTTCATCTTGCCTGTTGTTTTGACTTAGTTCTCACCCTTGCATTGACTGAAGGCGATTGTTCACCCAATGCTTTCCCAATTGTATGGCGTGTTCCTGGGCTTCCATCTCGGTTGTGAAACAAACTTCATCATGCGAGCCAAATTTTCCTGCGTACCAGCTGATAATCACATGTGATCGCCAAGTACCGTTTTCATTGTTAGCCGTGACCGTGATTACATAGTCCTTATACGAGACGTGCTTCATTCTGAGCTTAGACGCAGCAACCTGGGGGCCGCGACATAATCAGGTACGACTGTGCGTCAATGGGCGCAGATGGATGCAGATGTACTAAAAAGTTCGAATGTAACTGGTGTAAAAATACCCGATGCTATGTGTTGGGCATGATAGCGGGTGATTTAGTCCACGGCTGCGCTTCGTGGTTTCTTCATTTTATCGGACCGTACTTGGCTCTCCGTGTCCATCTTCTTGTCGTCTACCTGACACAATCTGACTGTATTTGTGATTTTCTGTTGAACTCAGCGATTCTTGCATGGACATATAGCACTAAGTGTAATACGGATTGACTCTGACACCGGGAGCGAGAATACCGAGGTCCCGACCAATGTTGCTCAGAGACCATCCGCTACACGCTCTTGCCATTCTCGAAGCTGCAACCTTAGAGTGTAAACAAAGAGACATCTATACGCCCGAGGTGAGAGAGGCACTAGATTTTCTACATTCACACATTGGGCGCGAATGGTTGATTCCACAGTTTCGCTATCATGCACAGCTGAACGAGGTAGATCTAGATATAGAAGCTCAACAGCAAGCCCTTCGCGCAATTTTTCCCGGCATTCGTGAATCAGTTAAAGACCTACTCGGAAAACAAATGGACGCCCTGGCTCGCCAATTCACCGGGACTCACGATATGAAGGTCAAAGTAGAGATTGACCGCCTGAGTAGCGAACTAGTTAAGCTTGATCGGCCGTGGGTGTTCGTGGCGAGGTGAAAGCGGAGCTTAAGTCTGGCCCCGCTTCACTTGGAGTAACGCTGAAGAGATGGTCTTGTTATCTACATCTTGGGCTCACAGCATCGGCCTAAGTGAACCCCTCGTGTATTCCTCGATGGTCTCCTTTAATGTCTGAGGCGAGACCGGTTTTAGCACGTAACTTACGATGCCCACTCTCGAAGCTTTGTCTCGCCATAGTTCGGACATCCATGCCGTCAGGGCGACGACGGGAATGCGAGAGGTTTTGGGATTCTGTTTAAGTGTCGCGGTTGTCTTGACTCCGTCGACATCTGGTAGCCCCATGTCCATGAAAATGAGGTCCGGCCCCTCGGCTTCCGCGTATGTGATGGCTTCTTTGCTGTTGCGGGCTTTTATGACCTGATATCCAATCGCTGTTACACGTAGACCTAGGATCTCAAGAGAGTCTTTGTTATCTTCCACAATAAGAATTTTTTTCTTCAATGGACCTCCTCAGACGGACTTCTTCAATTCCTTCTCAATCTCACAATCGATATTGCTGATTCGGATACCGAAAGCGTAAAGCTGCCGGTAGATGAGGAGTTGAAAAATTCGCGGCCAGCTATCAATGATTTTGATTGCGGCGTTTTCCTTTTCCTTGAGGCGTTCAAAATCGACCGTGTTCATTTGTTGAGGAAAGGTCTCACAA
>JAHKKJ010000141.1 GCA_020027655.1 Deltaproteobacteria bacterium
GAAAATGCTCGAAGGGGAGATTCAGAAGCTCCTCAAGATGGAAGACCGTCTCAAAGCACGGGTCGTGGGGCAAGACAGTGCGATCCACGCGGTTTCTAACGCGGTCCGCCGCGCCCGCGCCGGGCTGCAGGATCAGAACCGCCCCATCGGTTCATTTATCTTCCTTGGCCCTACCGGCGTTGGTAAGACGGAGCTCTGCCGTGCCCTCGCTGGATTCCTCTTCGATGACGAACAAGCGATGGTTCGCCTCGATATGTCGGAGTTCATGGAAAAGCATTCCGTCTCACGGTTGATCGGCGCCCCTCCGGGCTACGTCGGCTATGAAGAGGGAGGATACCTGACGGAAGCCGTGCGCCGCCGGCCCTATTCAGTGGTGCTGTTCGATGAAATCGAAAAGGCCCACCCGGAAGTCTTTAACGCCTTGCTGCAAATCCTCGAAGACGGCCGCATGACCGATGGTCAAGGCAGAACCGTCGATTTCAAGAACACGGTTATCATTATGACCTCGAACCTAGGCAGTCAGTATATCCAGGATTTGGCTGGCACAAACCGCAAAGAAATGGAGCGGCAGGTAATGGCGGCGCTGCGCGACGCTTTCAAGCCGGAATTCCTGAACCGCGTCGATGAGATTATCATCTTCAACAGCCTGGGGCGCGAAGAAATCAAGTCGATTGTCGAGATCCAACTCAAGCGCCTGCGCCAGAACTTGGCAAGCAGAAAAATGGCCCTTGAGATTACCGATCGGGCGAAAGCTTTGCTTGCCGACAAAGGTTATGACCCCGTCTACGGTGCGCGGCCCTTGAAACGAACCATACAACGATTGATTCAAGATCCGTTGGCAGTCAAGATTCTTGAAGGGGAATTCAAAGAGGGCGACCGAATCAAGATCGACTCTGATGGCGACGAAATGCTCTTTCTCAACGGCGGCTCTGTAGTGGACAACGAAGGCTGGGAAGAGAGGACACTCCATTGAGCGCCGTGGCGAAGATGAAAACCAGAAGAATTCCCCAAGGACTGGCGCGAGTGCGAAAAGAGCTTCCTCCTCCCGGCAAAATCTTCAAGAGCAAGAAAAAGGATAATCGCAAGCAGTCGAAAGAGGAACTCCGCCGCGAATTGCGGGAATCCCAGCCGGGTAAACCTTCGTAACAAACCTCGGGGATCTGACTTCAAAGGGGGGCAGAAACTTTATCTGCCCCTTTTTTGTTTTTCCAAATTCGATCGCCGATTCAAGCACCGGTAAACGAACAAGGGCGAGCAACCTCGCCCTTGTGGTTTTTCTGGTAGTGACTCATTTTGTTTAACCAGTACCCGTTCTCCGCAGTGAGGGGGTTCGCGGCCAGAGTGAGCCAACGCCTGCAGATCGAGTTCAATGACGCTATCAGGTGAACAAGAGATATCACGGCGAACCTCCAGGCTCATTTTGTTGAGCGTTTGCATCGGCCAGACCATTGTCGGCCTCGATCAGCGCGCTATCACCGTGGCCCTGCCTACTTTGACTACGACCTTTCATACCTCCTTCACGACAATTCAATGGACGATCTTGGTCTACGACCTGGTTTTGATTGGGTTGATTATCACGATGGGCCGGCTCGGTGATCTTTTTGGCCGGCGCCGGTTCTATAGCCTAGGCTTTCTGATATTTGTCATCGGTTCCGCCGTTTGCGGCTTATCTCAGACGCCAGGCCAATTGATTTTTTTTCGCGCCGTTCAGGCCCTCGGCGGATCCATGATCGCCGCCAACGGTCGCGCCATCGTCTCGGTGAATTTGCCGCCGGAGGAACGGGGTCGCGCCCTGGGGCTGACTTCGACGGCGTTTCACATCGGCTTTCTGATCGGTCCGGCGCTTGGCGGTTTCCTGATCGACAGCATTGGCTGGCGCTGGATCTTTTATATGAATATGCCTTTCAGCCTCTGCGGCGCTTATCTCGCTTGGAAGGTCGTCCCGGAAACCAGAACTAATGAAAAAATTGCCGTCGATGTTCCCGGTGCTTTGCTACTGCTTCTGACCAATAGCCTATTCATCTACGCCATCGATCAACTGCCACGGATCGGCTGGCAACATCCCCGGTTTCTTCTGACCTTGTCGCTTTCTGTGATCGCGCTATTGTTCCTGTTACGTGTAGAAGCCAAAACGAAGACGCCGATCTTGACTCTGTCAATGTTTCGCAGCCGGCTCTTCAGTTCGGGAATTGCAAGTCTCTTTTTGATCGCCGGGACTTTATCGGCCATCAACTTTCTGCTTCCCTTCTTTTTACAAAACCTGCTCGGCTATTCACCATCGCAAGTCGGTTGGATCATCGTCGCGGACTCGGTCATCATCATGATCATGGCGCCCATCGCCGGCTCGCTATCAGACCGCTTTGGCTCCCGCCTGCTCTGCACCACGGGCTGCGCGATCGTCGGCGTAGCCCAATTTTTCTTGGCAACCTTGGATCTAAATGCGTCGTTGCTCAGAATCATGCTTCCGCTTATCGTCTGGGGCGTCGGCTGGGCATTGTTTAATGCGCCGAATCAAAGTTCGATCCTGGGCGCCGTGAGTCCGGAAAAAATCGGCGCTGGCGCCGGCATGATCGCGACAACCGCGCGAACCGGCGGCGCCATGGGAGTGGCGCTGTCGGCGACCTTGTTCGGCTACCTTTTGGCGGCCGCAGGTTTAAGCGGCAGCCAAATCGAATCGCCCGAAAGCTGGCGCGCTGCGCCGGAAACCTTCATGGGCGCCTTTTCAACGACGATTTTTGTTTTGAACTTCTTTACGCTGCTTGCGGTGTTATTTTCCGCAGTCAGAGGCAACCGGCACGAATATTAATTCCTTGAACGTTTTGAACGGCTTGAACCGTTTGAACAGGCTTACTCTTGACAGGAACGGGCCTGCCTCACTACTCTGCGGCAGTCAAACGACGGTCAATGAACTATGGGCTGGTATCTTCATATCGACATGGATGCCTTCTTTGCATCCGTGGAGCAGGTGCTTGATCCAAGTCTCCAAGGCAAACCGGTAATCGTTGGCGGCCGCAGTGGCCGCGGCGTCGTCACGTCAGCCTCCTATGAAGCGCGAAAATTTGGCGTGCATTCAGCAATGCCGGGCTTTCAAGCCCAAAAACTTTGCCCCCACGGGATCTTCCTGCCGAATCGCCGTCGAGTCTACTCGGAATTCTCCGACCGAGTCTTCGCGATCTTAGAGCGATATTCGCCCACGGTTCACGCGCTTTCCATTGATGAGGCACTCGTTGATCTCACTGGCACCGAGAGGCTTTTTGGTCCGCCGCTCAAGACCGCCGATGCCATCATTCGCTGTATTGAAGCTGAGGTGGGGTTGCCGTCATCCGCCGGGCTCTCCACGAGTAGAGTCACGGCAAAAATTGCCGCGACCCTGGCCAAACCCCACGGACTTATTTATGTCCCATCCGGTTCGGAAGAAGATTTTCTTGCGCCGCTGGCCGTGGAGTTGATTCCCGGCGTCGGGCCGAAAACACACAAGGCGCTAAACCAGAGGAGGATAAAGACCATCGGTGATTTATTGAAGCATGCCGAATTGACCGTGCGCTATCTGGATTTGGGGGCGTCGTCTGAACGACATCACCACCACGACCATTCCATCGGCAATGAGACGACTCTGGATAAACCGGTTATAGAAATCGCCCGGATGGAAAAAATCCTTTGGGAACTGGTGGAAGAAGTGGGCGGCAGACTGCGCGGCGAAGCGCTTTTCGCTCGCTGTTTGACCATAAAGATCCGCTACGCCAATTTTCAAACCATCACCCGCTCGCGCACCCTCCCCGCACCGACCTGTTTCGACAAAGAAATCTTCGAAATCGTAAGCGATCTGTTAAGGCAAAATGTCAGTCCGGGCAGAGCGGTACGGCTCCTCGGGGTAAGCGCCAGCGGGCTGCGAAGTTCCGGCTGGCAGGAACCGCTCTTGAATCGTGACAAGCGCACCGCCTACGAGCAACTCTACAAAGGCATCGACAAGCTGCGCCGGAAATATGGCGAGGATGCCATCGGCGCCGCCACACCGCGCAACCGTGCCGGTTGATTTTCCCATCAAAGCTCCTTACTGTTCTGACAACTAATCCAATATGGCAGCTATAATCACTCATCCTTTTCTCGCTGCCTGTCGCCGAGAGAAAACTTCTTATACGCCGGTATGGCTCATGCGCCAGGCCGGACGCTACATGGAGGAATACCGCAAGCTCCGGACGCAACACGACTTTCTCGAACTCTGCAAAAGACCCGACCTCGCCGCCGAGATCACCGTGACGCCAGTAGAACGTTTGGGCGTGGATGCGGCAATCCTGTTCGCCGATATCTTGCTTTTGCTCGAACCCATGGGTGTGGGGCTCGAATATACAAAAGGGGATGGTCCCGTGATCCATAATCAGGTTAGCAGCAGAACCCATGTTGAACAGCTTCTCGAATTCGACCCGCAAGAAGCCCTTCCGTTTGTCTTCGAGGCGGTGCGCAAGAGTTGCGCCGCCCTGAACGGCAAAGTGCCGCTCATTGGATTTGCGGGCGCACCCTTTACCCTTGCCTCTTATCTCATCGAGGGCGGCGGCTCCCGCAACTATCTCAAAACCAAGAGGCTCATCTATTCGAATCCCGGTGCCTGGCGCGGCTTGATGGAGCGACTCTCTTCTCTCACCGCCAAATATCTGAACGCTCAGATCGCAGCCGGGGCGGATGCCGTGCAGCTCTTCGACAGTTGGGCTGGCTGCTTGTCCCCCGAGGATTACGAGAGATTCGTTCTTCCCCATACGCACGCCACCATTGCAAACGTGACTCCGGGCGTTCCAGTCATCCATTTCAGCACCGGCACCGGTGGATTTCTCAACTCTCTCCGGGCTGCCGGCGGCGATATTATTGGAGTTGACTGGCGGGTAAATCTTGATGCAGCCTGGGATTATTTGGGACATGATGTTGGGATCCAAGGAAATCTAGACCCTGCCGCGCTCCTCGCCCCACCAAGGGAAATCCGTCGGCGAGTCGCTGAAATTCTCCGGCGCGCCGGCGGCAGGCCCGGGCACATTTTCAACCTAGGCCATGGGGTTTTGCCTGAAACTCCTGTCGAGAATGTGATCGCAATGGTCGAAGCGGTGCATGAGCTCAGCTCGCGGTGAATTTGGACAATGAGTCCCCCCTACGATGCGGTGCTTCTGATCGCTTTCGGCGGTCCGACTAGACTCGAAGAGATCCGACCATTCCTGGCACGTGTCACGAAAGGCATTTCTATCCCGCCCGAGCGACTTGAAGAAGTCGTTCATCACTACGAAGCCGTCGGCGGCAAATCACCCCTCAACGAAATCACCTTTCGCCAGGCGGAAGCTTTAAAGAGTGTTCTGAAAGAGAACCGCTTACCGTTACCGGTATACGTGGGCATGCGCAACTCGAGTCCGTTTTTCGGTGAGACACTCAGACGAATGGCGAACGACGGAATCCGGCGCGCTTTGGGATTCATCCTCTCTTCCCACAGAACCGAGGCGAGTTGGGATCGCTATCAGAAAAACGTCGCCGACGCGCGCGTGGAATTGGGTCTGGAAGCGCCGGAAGTCGCTTACTGTGCCGGGTGGCACGATCATCCCCTTTTCATCCAAACCTGGGCAGAACTTATTCAAGCGAGCTTTGCCGATATCCCGGTCCACCAGCGCTTGAGCACAGACCTCGTTTTCACCGCCCACAGTCTCCCCACGGCGATGGCGTCTCGTTCCCCGTACGTCGAACAGCTTGAAGTTACGGCTCGCTTGGTCGCTGCAAAGCTTGGCCATGAACGCTGGTCAATCGCCTATCAAAGCCGCAGCGGCAAACCCACGGATCCTTGGCTCGAACCCGACATCAGTGACGCCATTCGAAAACTGGCCGCCGAAGGTCGCAAGGAAGTCATCGTCGCGCCCATCGGTTTTGTTTGCGATCATGTAGAGGTGCTCTATGACCTCGACATCGAAGCCAAGAAAATCGCTGAAGATCACGGCATGCGTTTTCTGCGAGCCAGTTGCCCCAACGATCACTCGATTTTCATCCACATGATGGCGAATGTAATTGAGCGAAAACTAAAAACGGTCGAAGATCGAGGATAGAAGATGGAGAATCGCGCTCCTCGATCATCGATCCTCCATCCTCGACTCGAATCTTCATGACTCGCCGCATCGTCGTGGTCGGTGGCGGCATCGCTGGGCTGGCCGCAGCGCACCGCCTGATAGAGCTGAACAAGGAGAAGTCTCTCGATATCGAAGTGGTGCTGCTCGAAGCATCACCTCGACTTGGCGGGGCCATCGCTACCGAGCGCGTTGGAGATTTCCTCGTCGAAGCCGGTCCGGATTCCTTTATCACGGAAAAGCCTTGGGCGCTTCGTTTGTGCGAGCGCTTAGGCCTCACCTCACGCCTGGTATCAACCCAAGCGGCGTATCAAAAGATCTACGTCGTCCACGACGGCAGGTTGGAACCTCTTCCGGAAGGCTTTTTCCTACTTGCGCCCACGCGATTCTGGCCCTTCGTGCAGACGCCAATTTTTTCATTGACCGGTAAACTCAGAATGGCCGCCGAGATTTTTCTGCCGCGTGGCGCTCTGAACGGTGATGAGAGCCTAGGGGCTTTCGTTCGGCGGCGCTTCGGCGCAGAAGCTTTAGATCGAGTTGCGCAACCCCTCCTGGGCGGCATCTATGCAGCGGATCCGGACAAACTCAGCCTCAGCGCAACCATGCCGCGCTTCAAGGAAATGGAACGCGCCCATCGCAGCATTGTTCTCTCGATGGTTTCCGAGCAAAGGCGGCGCGCTCGCAACCGCGAGGCCGGCAGCGGCGCCCGTTGGAGTTTGTTCGTCACCCTCGCCGGCGGCATGCAGGAATTGGTAGACCGGATCGTAAGCCGACTCCCCGAGGGATGTGTGCGCTCGAATACTCTAATCGCAAGACTTATCCGGGATACGGATAAGAACCTCTGGAAGGTTACGACCGGCGGGAACGAAAGCCTTGAAGTGGATGGCGTCGTTCTGGCAACTCCTTCGTTCCAAACCGCAGAGTTGCTTGGCGACGTTGCCTCCACCGCTGCCGATGATTTGAAGCAGATCTCGTACGCATCCACGGCAACGGTGAGTCTCGCGTTCCGACAAAAAGATTTCCCTCGCCCGCTCGATAGCTTCGGCTTCGTCGTACCGGCCATCGAGTCGAGAAAAATCATCGCCTGCACTTTCAGCAGTTTGAAATATCCCGGCAGAGCGCCGGAAGGTCATGTATTGCTGCGCGCCTTCGTCGGTGGCAGTCTACAGCCGGAATTATTTCACGACGACGACGCAACCATGGAGAAAAATGTGCGTGACGAACTCGCAAGCTTGCTGGGCGTGATCGCTCAACCGCTTTTCTCACGGGTCTGGCGCCATCCGAACTCCATGCCTCAGTATCATTTGGGCCATCAGGCGCGCATTCAGCGAATCGAAGCGCAGCTCGCAAAATTCCCTGGCCTCGCTCTTGCCGGCAATGCTTATCATGGCGTCGGCATTGCCGATTGCGTTCGCACCGGCGAAGAGGCGGCGGAAAAAGTCATCAATCACGTTCTAGGAGGGTGCTAAAAAGGTTCGGAATGGTTCGAGAGCCTCACCATGAACGGAAAACTTCAATAAAAATCAAGACACCTCCGTTCGTCCTGAGCAGCGTCGAAGGACTCCAAAAGAGTTTTTCAGCAACCTGTTAGTGTAGGGACGGGTTTGAAACCCGCCCCTACTTCTTGACGTCCGCGGTCCAATCGGACTATCAGTCAAACATCAACGAACTCGTCCACGCTTGAGCGGGATTCAGGAGACCCTATATGGCTATGATCATCATCGACTCACAAGTTCACATTTGGGGACCGGAAACACCGAACAAGCCGTACTTTACGGAAAATGCCTCCAAGCCTCATCGACCCATACCACTGGGTCACAAGGAACTGCTGCGGGAAATGGACGCCA
>JAHKKJ010000142.1 GCA_020027655.1 Deltaproteobacteria bacterium
TTGATGAGTTCCAAATCCAGCCCCAGGTGCTCGAAGATCTTGTTTTCTCGGGCGACGACAACAGGGAAGGGAATGAGTCCTCCCACGGAATAGCCGACTCGAACTCGTTCGAGAGTCGCTGTACAAGCGATTGAAGCCGCTCCCAGGGCTACGCCGAGCGCAATAATGAGTCTTGCGAAGACCTTTCTGGCTCTTAACAGATTTCTAACATCTTTTCCCTCGAACGGCGGGAGTTCATGATTGCGCCTCTTTGTAAAAGAGGGGTCAGGAAAGATTTCCGCAGTCACGCACGCTTCCACAATCTGCGAAAAAATCCCCCTTAATCCCCCTTTGCCAAAGGGGGAAACTTTTGCTCGCACCACTCCATCGTGACTTGCGACACAGCGTCCGACGGGAGAGGATTGAGGTGAGGGTGACCAAAATTTTTCGGTGCACCAGAGCAAGTTTTTTCGGATTAGAATTGGATTCGGCATCTTTTTGAATCTATGGCCATCGATTGCGATGTTGCGGCCGCTTCGCCCAGTAGTCTTCGAAGGCCTTGGGACCAGCGCGCTCGTATACCCTACGGTGCGTCGCTTGGTCAGCCTCATGCGGGATGACTCGCTCGGAATACTGCAAGTGCAACACGCGTCCTTCGGCTGCCGCGCGTTCCGCCGCCAGCAGATCTTCTAGAAACTGTCGGAGCTCGCGGTCGTTCGCTATGTTGCTGCGAAAGATAAGGCGGCCGTCTTTATGGATAACGAAGAGGGCGTTGGGCCACGTCCCGTAGCTCCGATGAATCTTGCCATCCAGGCTGTCGACGATAATAGGAAATTGGACATTCTCCAATCGCTGTAGGTCACGCGCATAACTCAGCTTCTGATTCCACGAGCTATGAGACGAATAGTTTTCCGCCGGATGAGACTCTCGGGTGTACAAGAGAAAAAACGAAACGCCAAGGTCGGTGAATTCGTGGTGTAATTGATTGAGCGCCGGAACTTCGAAGGCGCACATGGGGCTGGTGACGGCACCTGTCATCATGACTACATGGCGCTGACCATGAAAGTCGCTGAGGCGAATTACCGTTCCATCCAGAGTCCGGGCTTCAAAGTCGGGAGCCGCAACCCCGACCTTCGCCGCCATCGTCTCGCCGGGATTCGTAGCCGTAGGACCGGCGGCGGCAAATTCCTCTAAGTTATAAGCGCGTTCTTCGTCGTTCATTCAGTGGCTCGCGTGAAGCGTCTTAATCGATACCGGATTTAATTCCCCGCGGCTTGCTGCGTAATGGCGATCCCAAGTCTTCTTAAGGTCTGTCATTCCCGCATGCTTTTAGCGGTGGTTCGACTGTGCTCACCACAGGCGACCCTCGGACTGGACCCCGATAAGAACATTCGGGGGTGACAACTTTGGGGAAAATTATTATAAAGTTCTTTCGATACCCCGCTGCTTGCGGCGGGGTTCTTCATTATCCTCGGCAGTTTTGCCGGCTTCCTGGTCGGCGAGCCTAAAATATTTGATTGCGTTGCCGACGATCATTTTTCGTTTTTCATCTTCCGGGACACCGGCAAAGTTTTCTTCGATAACCCGCTGTGAGTTTGGCCAGTCCGACTCCAGATGGGGAAAATCACTGGCCCACATGACTTTATCGATCCCCATTTCTTGACGCGCGATGCGCACTCCGGCAGGGTTGCGATTGAAACCCCAATAACAGTTTTCGCGCGCGTACTCGCTGGGCATTCGGCGTAGCCGGGGCAGACCCAATACGCGTTCGGCCCAGTATTGTTGTCTCCCGTACTCGTTATCCATCTGGTCCATCCAGTTGGGGACCCAGCCGATTTGAACTTCCGCGACGTAGATGCTGAGCTTGGGAAACCGGTCGAATACGCCGCCCCAAATCATTTGCACAACTTGGATGCTTCCCCTGAAGCCGTATTTGTTAAAGCGTTCGATCACGTCCGGCACGTGGTGCTCCGGGTCGGGCTGGCGCGGGTATTTAAACGAGGGTCCGGTGGCCGCTGGTGTGCCCCGGCCGCGTCGAGGAAAGCCGAATTGCACGTGAATCGTGAGAGCCATGTCAAGATCAATGACTGCGGCCCAGAATTTATCGTCGGCGGTTGTCGGGTATCTCTGACCAGCCGGAAAAGAATCGATGGCAACGGCTTTGAGTCCCAAGTCGGCGCAATGTTGTAGCTCGCCTGCTGCATCATCGACATTGGTGATGGGAATGACACCCACGCCAATCAGCCGTTCGGGTGCGTGGGAGCAGTATTCTTCGGCCAGCCAGTCGTTATAAGAACGGATGACCGCCTTGTACGCGTCGTCATTCCTGATGCCGCGCCAGAAGCCCGGCCCCACGTTGCCGGGAAACAATACCTCCGCATCAACGCCGTCTTTGTCTTGCTCCTGCAGGCGCTGTTCCGGCGATCCCGTCCCGGGGGAGGTTTCGTAGTTTTGGCCGGGCATCGGATCGAAAGGTCTTCTCTGTTCGTAGGGCAAGCCGCAAGAGATATTGGAAATAAGTCGCTCCAGCGGTTGGCCTTCTTGAAGGACTGCAAGGGTTCCATCCTCAAGAGTGATGACTTTGGGCGCCCGATCACGATATTTCGCCGGCACCCGCCTGGCATATCGATCGGGCCGGATCTCCAGATGAGAATCCGCCGAAATGCACCGGTACTTCATTTTTTTCCTCCGTTAAACATTCTCAGCAGCGGATACCGAAGTTCAAAGTTTCGGGTTCAAGGTTCAATGAAAAAATCGTCCACGTTGAACCTTGAACGTTGAACTCTGAACGGCGGCCCATTGCCTTGCATCGCGAATATCATTAAAAACCGGATTTAGTCAAAGCAGCGTCACACCGGCAATGTGAGTTTTTCGAGTTTCCGCGTCAGCTTCATGTTCTCCGAGTAGTCCACGGGACAGTCGATGATTGCCACGGTGTCGTCGGCCAGCGCCTGCTTCAGGGTCGGGAGGAGGTCAACCGTTCGCTCCACGCGATAGCCTTTGGCACCGAAGCTTTCGGCGTACTTGACGAAGTCGGGATTCTTGAAGCCGATGTGGCTGGGCCGGCCGAAGCGACGCAGCTGGTGCCAAGTGATAAGACCGTACTCTGAATCGTTCCAGATTAAGATGACACATGGCGTGCCGACTCTGAGCGCGGTTTCGATCTCCTGGGAATTCATCATGAAGCCCGCATCGCCGGTGACTGCCACGACCTTACGGTTTGGGTGAGCGAGCTTCGCAGCAATCGCCCCAGGCACGGCGATTCCCATAGAAGCAAAGCCGTTTGAAATGATGCAGGTGTTTGACCGTTCAGCTTGGTACATGCGCCCGACCCACATCTTGTGCGCGCCCACGTCCGATATCACGATGTCCTCAGGAGCCAGGGCCTGTCGCAGATCCCAGACGATCTTTTGGGGCTTGACGGGAAAACTCTGGTCGTCGGCGTGTTCGGTCATTTCGCGAACAATCGCTTGGCGCAGCGACCTGAGGGAATAACCTTTCTGCGGTCTCGCTTTCCAAGCAATTGCGCGCAGCGCTTCTCCCAGGTCACCCAGCACCCCCACTTCGACGATATAGTGCTCATCGACCTCGGCCGGGGAGACGTCGATGTGTACAATAGACTTACAGCACTCGGGGTTCCACTGTTCAGGATGGTACTCGACCATGTCATAGCCGACGCAGATGACCACATCGGCTTTTTCGAAACCGAAGGAGACCCAGTCCCTGGCCTTTAGGCCTACGGTGCCCAGCGACAGCTCGTGGGAAAAGGGAATTGCGCCCTTGGCCATGAAGGTGGTGGCAACCGGAATATGTAGCACTTCGGCGAAAGTGACGAGCGACTCAGAGGCGCCGGCACGGATCACGCCGTTGCCGGCCAGGATGATAGGGCACTTGGCCTGAGAGATGACGCTTGCCGCTTGCTCGATCTTAAAATTAGGCGGAGCCGAGGTGTAGGGCTTCTGTACTTCAATGGGCCGCTTGCCCACAACTTCCGCCTCGGCGATGTTCTCCGGAAAATCGATGAAGCACGCCCCTGGCTTTTCCGTCTGCGCCACCTTGAAGGCCTTGCGCACGATCTCCGTCACTATTTCCGGCTCGCGGATTTGAGTAGCGTACTTGGTGATCGGCTCGAACATGTTGACCAGATCGAGAATTTGATGACTTTCTTTGTGCATGCGCGTGGTGGCGCCTTGGCCGGCGATGGCGACCACAGGAACGCGGTCCATATCGGCATCCGCGACGCCGGTGATGAGATTGGTCGCTCCGGGACCGAGGGTGGACAGGCACACACCCGCTTTGCCGGTGAGCCGCCCGTACACGTCGGCCATGAACGCTGCGCCCTGCTCGTGTCGAGCCGTAATGAATTTGATCGGGCTTTCGAGCAGCGCGTCCATAATATCGACGTTCTCCTCGCCGGGCACACCGAATATATACTCGACACCTTCGTTCTCAAGGCATTTCACAAACAGCTCGGCAGACTTCATCAATTTCCTTCGCTCGCGTTTCGTATGGGAGAGTATGCGAATCTATGCGCTTATGTCAATTTAGCGGCTGATGGTTGGGCCGCCCCTATAAAACCTTCTCTGTGGTGAATTAGAGTTTGGATTGCTCACCGCGGAGGCGCCGAGTGCGCTGAGGAGAGAGTATAGACAGAACGCATTTCCCGACGATTACCGGCCCTGTTTACTTTCAACGAGCCGGTAAGGCATCGGCGCTGGAAAGTTTTTGGAAGAAGTCGATGACTTCGCGGTCCCGCGGCATCTCCTTGATCGCCCTCTCCAGCTCCTCCGGCATCAGGGGCGCCGCTTCGTCGCCGGCGAGCTTTTTGAATTCCTTGTGAAACTCCGGGTCTTTGAAAGTCCTCCGCATCGCTTCTTGCAGAATTTGCACGCGCTCTTTGGGCGTTCCCGGCGGGAGGATATTGGGCGAGCCGGTGGCCCGGAATGTGCGCAGCAAGGTCAGCACTTGCCGCTCTTTATCGGTTGCGGCGAAGCTTTCCAGCTCGGGCACCCGGGCGAAGTGAGACTGCTGGTTTCCTTTGGGGACTTCAATGATCGCATGGAAATCGACGAGCGCCTTTCCTATCCAATCGAAGTTGCGAAGGACGATGGTCTCCGCCAGGTTCGATCTACCATCCACTTCGCCGCGGATGAAAGCGATATCAAGTTCCTGGGTGCTGTATCCGGTAACAAATTTAGGCTCTTTCAGACCGAGCAGATAAGCAAACAACCGGCCGGTGAAATAGATGGGATGACCCACTGCCTGGGCGCCGATCCGCAACCCCGGCATCGAGCGGAGCTTTTCCAAATTGTTGGCGCCCACCTCCTTGCGCGTCCCAAAAACCCATTGAGCGGCGCCGTCGGGTGAGCCGAGATAAATGGTCTTGTCCAGATCGTACAAAACGCCGGTCTCGCCGAGGACGGCGCTCGTTACAAAACCAGGAGTCATCGCGCCGATGGTAAGCCCATCGGGGTGGGATGTCCTGTAAACATGATTGGCGGCTTTTCGACCCCCGCCGCCGCCCATGAACTCAAGGGCGATGGTGGGATTTCCCGGAATATATTTTCGGAGAAACGGGACTTGCGCCCTCACGCGCAGGTCTCCCGTGCCCCCAGCCTCGCGCGCCTGAATGATGGTAATCGTCTTGCCCTGATAAAACGGCGCCTGTGAAAAAGCCGGGCTGCCACCCAACACTGCCAACAGCGCCGGCCAAAGCGAAAAGAGCATGAGGCCGAAAGCGCGCTTGGTTTGAAAATGTCGCATAAAAATCTCCTTAGTAGAGACAAGCCTCGGAACTAGCAGGCCGTTGAGGCATTTGATGCTCGACGATCATCTCCAATACTCCCATAGGCGGATTCACAATTAAGGTCAAGAGAGGCTGACGGAGATCGCTTCCTCTTCATCTTGCCGGCCTGCCCACTGGGAAGCGACTATTTAGAACTCCAATCGTGATGATCAGGATCAAGCGATCACTCTCTACGTCACTGCAAACCTAATTTCACGCGAGCCGATAGCGGTTGTATTTTGCAATCATTGCAACGGCGCATCCTGCAAACTGCAAGGCGGTTGCCGGTTGCTTGGTAGAAAGCTCTTTGTTTTCGCGGCGCAGAGCTGGCACTTCGATTGCGGTATTCATCTACAAAGTTAGCCCACTTTAGGAGCAATCATATGGCTGACGTTATATTTGTCATCGTGACGGTGGTTTTTTTTATGATCGCATGCCTGTATGTCCGTGGCTGCGATCGTCTGTAAGGAGGGCATATGACATTAGAATATATAATCGGAATAATCGTTTCTTTTCTTATCATGGGATACTTGATCTACGCGCTTCTCTGGCCGGAGAAGTTTTAGTTTTGAGACTTGCGAGGCGGTGAAAGGATTTGCAGCAACACGAAATTTATCGAAGTAGTTTTGCAAGGGTACAAAGTCGAGAGAAGTTATGACGACCATTGGATGGATTCAGATTCTTTTATTTTCAATCGTTATATTTGCTGTAACCAAGCCCATCGGCATCTACATGTTTCGTATCTTCGAGGGCGACCGGCAGCCTTTGCCACGCTTTTTCGGACCGATCGAGAGGTTGATTTATCGCCTCTGTGGTGTCGATCCCAAAGAGCAGCAAGATTGGAAGGAGTACGCGCTTGCGATGCTTCTTTTCAGCGCCATCAGCTTGCTCGTGACCTACGCCATCGAGCGGTTACAGCAGGTCCTCCCCTTGAATCCACAAAACCTAGGTCCCGTGCCGGCTGATCTTGCATTCGGTACTGCGTCTAGTTTCACCACCAATACTAACTGGCAGGCCTACGGCGGCGAGTCGACGATGAGCTATCTGACTCAGATGGCCGGACTCGCCTGGCACAACTTCATCTCCGTCGGTGTTGGCATTGGTGTCATGTTGGCGATCGCGCGCGGCTTGACCTATCGCCTTCAGCCCAGCGCACCAAAAACGATCGGCAATTTTTGGGTCGATCTGAACCGGTCTGTTATCTACCTCCTAATTCCATTTTCCGTTGTCATGGCGTTGGTTCTGGTGTGGCAGGGAGTTCTGCAAAACTTTTCATCTTATGTGGAACTGACGACCTTGGAAGGAGCGAAGCAGACGCTGGCGATGGGGCCGACGGCGTCGCAGATCGCGATCAAACAACTCGGCACCAATGGCGGCGGTTTCTTCAACGTCAACAGCGCTCATCCGTTCGAGGGAGGAACTCCGCTGGCGAATTTCCTAGAGATGGTGGCGATTCTCGCGATCCCAGCGGCGCAGGCCTACATGTACGGGCTGATGGCGCGGGACACCAGGCAAGGCTGGACGCTCTTCGGGGCGATGGCGATTTTGTTTTTTATGGGCGTGACGACGGCTTATTACTTCGAGACAAAGCCCAACCCGGTGATGCAAGGTTTGGTCGTGGATCAAGCGGCCGGCAACATGGAAGGAAAAGAAGTGCGATACGGTGTTACCAACTCGGTGATCTGGGCGACAGCGACGACCGATGCGTCGAACGGTTCGGTCAATTCCATGCACGATAGTTTCAATCCTCTCGCCGGCCTCGTGCCCTTGGTGAACATCCAGCTCGGCGAATTAGTCTTCGGCGGCGTCGGCGCGGGGCTTTACGCCATGCTGGTCTTTGTTCTTGTTTCCGTGTTTATCGCCGGCTTGATGGTCGGGCGCACTCCTGAGTATCTGGGAAAGAAAATTGAAGCGCGGGAGGTCAAGCTCGCAATGCTTTACGTGCTGATCTTTCCGCTGCTTATACTTTACTTGACCGGCTGGTCAGTCGTGGCGCCATACGGCCTTTCATCCTTGAACAACGCTGGCCCGCACGGATTGAGTGAAATTCTCTACGCCTATAGCAGCGCCGCCGGCAACAACGGCTCGGCCTTCGCGGGACTCAACGCCAACACACTTTGGTACAACGTCAGCCAGGGGCTGACGATGCTCGCCGGCCGTTTTGTCAGCCAGGGGCTGACGATGCTCGCCGGCCGTTTTCTGATGATTGTGCCCGTCCTCGCGATCGCGGGCTCGCTGGTGGGCAAGAAGGCTGTGCCGGAAAGTCTAGGTACATTCCCAACGAACGGGACGCTTTTCGTTGTTCTACTGCTTGGTGTGATTCTTATCGTTGGGGCGTTGACTTTCTTCCCCGCGCTTGCCCTTGGGCCCATCGTTGAACATTTCTTGGCCCAGGCCGGAAAGGTTTTTTGACATGGCAGAGACTCGCTTAAAAGAACGTTCGCTTTTTGATCCTGAAATTGTGCGGCCCGCTGTTTGGGAGAGTTTCCGCAAGCTGTCGCCTCAGCACGTGATTAAGAACCCGGTCATGTTCGTGGTCGAGATTGGCAGCGTGCTCACGACCTTGATCTGGCTGCGCGACCTGATTGCTCCCACGG
>JAHKKJ010000661.1 GCA_020027655.1 Deltaproteobacteria bacterium
CATTGCCAAATTCGATATCTGCGCGCCGGATCGTTGGTCCGGCCACAGCTCTCATTCCGGTGGCCTCCGCCAGATAGTCGAGTTGGTGGGATTTTTTTGCTCCCGGGTTGAAATCCACTTCTTGGAGCCCAATAATGTCGGCTTTCGTCTCCTGAATCACCGCCGCAATACGCCGCGGGTCGCACCTGCCATCGGTTCCGACGCACTGGTGAATGTTGTAGGAAACTGCAGTAAGCAAAATTTTGCCTCACAATCCTTAGCTTGATGCGCGCAAAGGTCTGGTCCCATACCAGCGGTAAAACGCCGCCCCCAGGACCGCAAAGAAGATCGCCAACCCCATCAGCAGCGTGATATTTCCGATTCCTGGATCTTGGAGAGCTCGCTGCAGCTGATTCCCCAGCACAACGACAGCCAATATACCCGGGCTCATGCCCGCCAAAGTGGCGAGCAAAAAATCACGGACACGAATCTGGATCGCTCCCGTTACGAGATTCACAATAGCAAAAGGAGCGATAGGAACAATGCGAGCGAATAGCAGCGAAATGAAACCGTGACGTGAAATCTGCCGTTGCACGTGACCCAATCGGGATCCTGCAATCCGGCGCACGGTTTCTTTGCCGGCGATACGGCCCAACCCGTAGTGAACCATGGCGCTTACCACAGAGCCGCACAGAGCATAGAAGAAGCCAAGAACCGGCCCAAACGTTGCTCCAGTTGCAATGATCAGCAAGGTAACCGGCATCAGCACCAGGGTACCTATGGTGAAGATCCCCGCAATCCAAACCGGCGCAAGGGCGGAATCTGTAAATGATATCATCCAATTGTTTATCGTGCCGTAATCGATCAAGGCGTGCAGAGAAGTCGCGCGCCAGACAACAGCGAGAGCGGCCACAAACAAGAAAATCACCGCCAAACGCAGCAGACCGGGAACAGCGCGCCGGCGCGTGCCTGTAGGTATAAATTGTTGCATCAGCTCATCGGGACTCAACGGGCGTTCAGGATCGATTACCGCGGCCGCAGGGATCATGTCGTCGAGTGCCCGGGACACCGAGCCGTCGAGGATTCCGAAGGTACGCGTGCCCCCACGCAAGTTCTCTATAGCTCGCACTAAAGACCGTTCTGCCGAATGTTCCTGCGCGACCCTTTCGGCTGGGACTCCCAAATGCTCGGCGAGTAGCCGGTTGCGTAGGTTGGCAATGGAATTCCCTGTGGCCGGTTCCTCCGCCTCGACTGCGAGGTCGCACTCTGTGTCCAGGCCCATGGACCGGTTGTTGAGATTCGCCGATCCAACGCGAAGCAACCTGTCGTCGATAAAGCAAACCTTTGAATGTACCCGCAGCTGGACATTCTCGTCCTCCACGACAGGATAATAGACATGTAGCCGGCCAAAGCGGTCGGCGGCGCGTAGTCGCTGGAGAAGGCGCGAGCGCAAGACCGCCATACTCACTTGTTCCAGCCACTCTGAGGTCTCTTGGGGCAACACCATGATGATTTCCGGGCCATCTTTTTCTTGCAGACGGGCCGCTAAAGCGTCCCCAATGGCTGAGGAGCTCAGATATTGGTTTTCCAGATAGATGAAACGGCGCGCATGGCGAATGCTGTCGAGGTAAAGAGATTCTACTTCCCGGACCTCCTGTCGCACATCGTAGGCAGGCTCAGTACGGGAGATTGCTACAGGAACATGTTGCAAATCCGGTGTTACTCCCGATGGCCACGGATCTCCCGATCGTCCGGCAGCAACGCGCAGCCGTTTGCCTGTCGCCCGGCGCCAACGCTCCCTGACCAGATCGCCAAGAGCGGCAGCGGCGTCGCTGTCCACCATGAGTTGAACGTCATGGTAAGGAGGATAAAACCGGCCAAGGGAATCCACTCGGTGGGGATCTTGCGGCAGGTGATCAGGCGTGTCCCAGCGATGTTCCGCTATATCCAGTCCGCCGGCAAACGCGACGGCATCATCGATGACGACGATCTTTTGATGATGCGATGCGCCCATGGGATGGCTGCTGTCCAGGCGAAAATGGATCCTTCTGTGGGTGCGCCAGGGATGGGTATAAAGCGGAATGATTTCGCGATCGGCGGCATAGATCATCGCGAAATCCCACAGCAGCACATAAATGCGGAGTTTCCGATTGCGGCGCACCACATCGTGCAAGAAGTCTCCGAAGCAGGGGGACGCAGCATTTCGAGGATTGAGGCGAACCCGGCTGTCAAGCTGCCAGCCGCTGATGAAAATAAAACGCTGTGCGCGTTCGAAGGTTGACGTCAACGCAGAAAAATAAACTTCACCATCGACCAAGAAAGCCACGCGGTTTGCCCGGCTGATCGAGCAGCAGTTTTTTCCCTCCACGCAGATGCGCGATGTTTCCATAACCTAGTCAAGTATTTTGACAACTAGAACGACAGTCTGTTGATACGTAAAGAGGCGCGCTTTCCGTACATTTGCGGCCGCAAATAGGATGCCAACAGAAGATTCCGCGTGCGTTTTCTCTCGCGACATTAGATAAAAATTGCTAATCGTCCGATGGTCGAACTACTTGTTTTCAATATGAAGCAGCCTCGGCCAGCACAGGGAATCCTCGCGATGTTTTCAATCATGGAGGGTCTTACAATCCCTACACTTGAGCCAAAAACTAACGCATCGACTTCATAATTTGTCGGGATTTTTCTCACACTATCTGCACGCTCAGCTTCCTTCACTTCATTCTGCTTAAACATTTTATTAACGTTGTCAGTATCTTCGGCCAGAGATGGGCTAGAGAAAATATCGTGGTACGGGAGTTGCACAAGCTGCATTGCAAAAATTCAAAAAGGAATTGGGAGACCGAAAGGTCATTTTAGTGAACGCGGCGCATTAATTAAACTACGAGACTCAAAGCGGCGAGGACATTATGCTGGACAAACAAGCTTTTGTGCGTGAAGACATCGCGGAAGATTTCCTCTGTCGAGAACAAACACGAAATCTCTTCGGTCAACCCGACGTTATCGTTATCCACGAGTATCTCCATGTCTACCGGAGCAATACCGCTCATACACCGGAGATAAGACTGATCGCAGCCGTGCTGGAGGATGCGATTGACTGCTATCTCAAGTATAGTTCGGCCAAAACGCGACGCGGAAAGAGGATCTTCACGGAAGCCGCGGAATGGATCTTTAACCGGGATGAAGATTGGCTTTTTGGTTTTGACAATATTTGCGAAATGTTGAAACTCGACCCGGGTTACATCAGACGAGTCCTTGGGCAGAATGCCCAGGAGCGCTTGC
>JAHKKJ010000662.1 GCA_020027655.1 Deltaproteobacteria bacterium
GTGCTCGATACCCGGACGGTCGAGCGCACCGCGCATGCCGGCGAGGACCGGCTCGCGATCGCGCGCGAGGATCGCGCCGACGCGTGCCGCCGCGTCCGAGGCTGTCGACGTGGATCTGGTCATCATGCTGAGGCTAGCGAAGTTCCGCGATGCGAGCACCGCAAAGACAGCAGTCCCAGCCGATTTTGCTGGTCGCGAAAGAGCACTAGATCTTGGCCTAAAATTTGTCTCCGAAGCGGCCGGTTTTTCAGCTCTTGGATAAATGCGATCGGATGCCAATAGCGCCGGAGCATTTCTCCCGCAGGGGTTCCCGGCCCGACTCTGGTCAACGAATCGTTTTCTTCTTTGGTCAACATGGAGAGCTATCTCCTCTTTCTCGCCGAAACAATTACTGCTTGGCTCGACTCTTTATGGCATCGACTCCCTCGCCCGTACTCGGGCAAGGGTGAGGGCAAATTCAAAGCACCACCCTCACCTTAGTCCTCTCCCTCCAAAGGAGGGCGAGGAGTTTATGTCAATCGAAAATTTCGGCTCAAAGTCAGTCATAGAGAATCATCGCTTCAGTATCTAAGCCAGCTCCTTTACACCCCCGCAGACTCCTCACGATACAAGCCAAGAGACCGCAAAACCGGCGCGTCGCTCATGGAGAACAGGATCGCCTCTTCAGATGCTCCGCCATTGACGTGGCGATGTGGATACCAAAGCGGGACGACGAAAGAATCTCCCGCCTTCCAATCGAAGCGCTCCTCACCAACGAAACTCGAACCGCTGCCGCGGAACGCATGGTAGATCACTGTGCTGGTGTGTCGATGCCCTTGGGTCTCTTGGCCTGGACGGAGAAGACTAAGAGCGCACTGGATTGTCGGCATGGTGGGACCCTCTGTCGTTGGGTTCCGATATTCCAAAAGATAGCCGTCAAAGCGGTCCGGAGCGGCCGCCTCCACCAACGCGTTTAATCTTCGATACGTATCAGACCACTTGTAGTGAAAAAACTCAGCTGCCGAAGCGCCGGCTGGCCGACCATGACCATAGGAAATAGCCACCTCTTCGCTGGTTTTTTCGACGCGCTGCGCGTTCTCAGGGTGGGGTTCAAAAAGAAGCTGCTGCAGAGATTGGACCAGCGGTATGTCAAGCCCGTCGAGCCAGATAATCGGTTTCCCCGAATCGTTCGTGTGGTCATGCCAGCTAAGTTGAGGCGTCAGGATCAGATCGCCTTCTTCCATCACGCATTTTTGACCATTGACCGTGGTATAGGCGCCGCTCCCGTTGAGAATAAACCGGAAGGCAGCGGCAGTGTGCCGGTGTGGCCTTGCGTGTTCGCCTGTCTTTACGTACTGAAACGAAAAATGAATGGTATGCGTGGTCGCTTGACGATCGCGGAGCGCAGGATTGAGCAAGCGGACGGTTCGACGCTCAGCCTCTTCCATGCTGACTACTTCGCCGGCCCGCATCAGGCTCTCGTAAACATCCTTCCATTTCCACAGGCAAGGCTGAACCGTGGTCTCCGGGTATGAAAGGTAGCTTTCAAGGCCTAACTGCCAATGCCCTCCAAGATTTTTATTGGCCATGTCTCGGTTTAGAGCTTCGACATTATCGCTGATATTTGGGCTTTTCATTTTACTCTCCTGTTCTACCGAATATGTGAAAAGGGTTTATTCGTGCTTCGACCCAGCTCAGCACGAAGGTCAATGAACACACTCTGACTATGAAATGACTACCCTCTCCTCGCTCTGGGGCACGCAGTTATCTCTGCGCAATCCCCAACTCTCTCTGCGCTTCTCTAAGAATTGAAAGATCCGCCACTTCATTCATTGCAACCTCGCGCTCCACCTTGGCAGCTCTCTTCGCCTCTTCGATCAGAAGCCGGAGCCCGTTTTCGGGTAGGCTTAAGTCATCGCTGAAGGCCTTCAAGACGGATTCATAGGTAGCCGTGGCCATCTCTCTGTCGATCTTCATCCACTCGGTCATGATTTGAATCGTTCCCTCACGATTCTGAATGAAGTAGCGGTTACTCTTGATCCCCGCCTTGATCACACGCTTGATCTCATCCGGTCTTTCTTTGATCTTTTTCACACTTGCTATCAGACCGCTAACGGGGAAACTGAAAAGTTCGTGCGCTCTCGCTAGGACCACAAACCCAAACTTCTTGCCGAGAAAATCGGTCGGCGGAGAGCCCAAAGTGGCCGCCGTTAATCCCTGCTTCATAGCGGCAAAGCGGGATTCCATCGGACCCGTGGCCAGGAGCTTTATCTCCTTGTCAGGATCAATACCAAAATGCTTGACCATCAACCTGGCTGCGGATTCAAGGGCGCCACCGAAGGCGTTGATCCCAACTGTCTTGCCTCGAAGCTCTTGAACCGACTTGAACTCGGGCCGGGCGATAAGCGCAATCGTGGCACCGGGCACATAACTGCCTACGATTTTAACCGGAACTCCTCGAATTGCTGCCGCGACCCCGGGAAAGAGCACTGTGTAATAATCGATTTCTCCCCCAACCAATGCCTGGAAAGCAATAGCCGGATTCATCCTAATGAACTCCGGTTGAAGTCCTTCGTCTTGAAAGAAGCCCCGCTTTTGTCCCACAGCCAGAGAAACAAAAGGCGCGGCGAGGTCCGGGAATCCGATTCTGATCTTGTCTGCTGCATGGACCGAGGTGTGCAAGACAAAGATACTGAGCAAAGCTCCAAGAATCTTAAGCATGGAACACCTCCCATGACTCTGTTCAAGGTTCCAGGTTCAAAGTTCAAGGTGTGGAGCGGGGACGTTGAACATTGAACTTTGAACATTTGAACGTGGCCTTATCTATCCCAACGCGCCGATCTCCTGCATGCTGGCATCGAAGGTTATGTTTTCATTTTGGTCCGCGTCTCGGATGATCCAGATGGGATCTTCTCCTTGGCGAACCGCGTCGATGGATTCCTTGATCATGTTGCGCAGCATGATAACGCCCTGGTCCGACGCCCCAAGATGTTCTTTGGTCCGGTCATAGATGAGCCCCTGACTCTCCTGCGCTACGCGATCCTGTTCTACTCGCTCCTGCTCACGCTTGCCCCGCCTGAAGAAGAGCAGTACACTTTCTTGTCAATGTATATGAATCGCTCGCCTTCGGTTTCGATTTTCCACGCGCCGTAGCGTTTGGAATCGAAGTCGAGAGTGACTGGGCGAGAGAAAGTCACACCGTCGGTATCGGCGTAGATGTAGGCAACTGGATCGACGAGGATTGCTCTGCGCAAGACCATGCGCACGTGGGCGGTAA
>JAHKKJ010000663.1 GCA_020027655.1 Deltaproteobacteria bacterium
ATCGAGCGCAGCGAAATCGAAGAGACCGGAGAATACGACCTCGAGGGCTTGTTCGTTCGTTTGGGTTACGCCATCGATTCCATCGTCGCAAAACGGGTCGTCCTGGACACCATCGAATCCATTTTCGCCGGTCTCCCTAACCCGTCCATTTTGCGCGCGGAATTGCGGCGTTTGTTTCGCTGGCTGAAAGATAAAGGGGTTACGGCTATTGTCACCGGCGAACGCGGTGATGGCACGTTGACGCGCCAGGGCCTCGAAGAATATGTCTCCGATTGCGTCATCTTACTGGATCACCGGACCAGAGAACAGATATCCACCCGCAGACTGCAAATCATTAAATATCGCGGCAGCACGCACGGCACCAATGAGTATCCCTTCCTCATCGATGAGCACGGCATCTCCGTGCTGCCGATCACGTCCATCGCATTGGAACACAAAGCGTCGTCGGAACGAATTTCCAGCGGTGTCACCCGCCTGGACACGATGCTCGGCGGCAAGGGTTACTATCGCGGCACCAGTATTCTCGTCTCGGGCATAGCGGGAACCGGCAAATCGAGTCTGGCAGCGCACTTCGTCGATGCCGCCTGCCGCAGAGGTGAGCCTTGCATCTATTTCGCCACGGAAGAGAGCCCGGATCTGATCGTGCGAAATATGCGCAGCATCGGCATAGATCTCGGGCCCTGGGTTAAAAAGGGGTTGCTCCGCTTCGATGCGACGCGGCCCACATTTCACGGATTGGAAATGCATCTCTTGAGGATGCACAAGCTGGTCAGGGAGACCAATGCCAGAGTCGTAGTAGTAGATCCGATCACGAGCTATATCTCTTTAGGCGATACGCTGGAAGTGAAGTCGATGCTGAGCCGCCTGATCGATTTTTTTAAGGCGCATCAGATCACTGCCTTTTTCACCAGCCTGACGGAGGGGGGAAGCGCTCTCGAGCAATCAGAGGTCGGTATATCTTCGTTGATGGATACCTGGATTCTGCTGCGCCACATCGAAAGCAACGGAGAACGCAATCGCGGCATATGGGTCTTGAAGTCGCGCGGCATGGCTCATTCGAACCAGATTCGCGAGTTTGTGTTTACCGACCACGGCATTGAGTTGGTTGACGTCTATCTCGGTTCGGCCGGGGTGCTCACGGGCACGGCCAGGGCTGCTCAAGAGGCCCAAGAAAAGGCGGAAGCGCTCTTGCGCCGGCAGGACCTCCAACGGAAGCAACGCAACCTGGCGCACAGGAAGGAGGCGCTAGAAGCCAAAATTGCCGCTTTGCGCGCAGAGTTTGAAACAGAAAAAGAAGAGCTGGAGAAGGATATCATTGAACAAGAACATCACGAGGGGGTACTCGAACAAGATCGAGCCGCTATGGCGAAGAGCCGCAAGGCAGACGCCTCCTCCAATAACCGGCCAAATGGCCAAAAGGGGGAGTAACAATGCCCGCGGCGAACTTAACTAAAATTCCGAAACCGCAGAATGATGCCTGGGTGCTGCGGCTCTATGTGGCAGGCCAAACGCCGAAATCGGTCACGGCCTTCGCGAATCTTAAGAGAATCTGCGCTGAGCACCTGGCAGATAAATACCGTATTGAGTTGATCGATCTGCTGGAGAATCCCCAATTGGCGCGGGGCGATCAAATAGTGGCCATCCCGACATTGGTAAGAAATCTTCCTGTGCCTATAAAAAAAATTATCGGCGATCTATCGAACACGGAGCGGGTCTTGGTCGGCCTCGACCTCCGACCCGCAGCGGCCGCAAAAAGGTAAAGTATGCGTCCACAGAAGCCAAAAAGTAAAGAATATGTTCTCCGTTTATACATTGCCGGGACAACGTCCAAATCCGTCCGGGCGGTCGCCAATATCAAAGAGATTTGCGAAAGCAGCCTCAAGAACCGCTACGACCTCGAAGTGATCGATATCTACCAGCAACCAGTATTAATAAAAGGGGAACAGATCATTGCCGCCCCAACACTGGTCAAAAAACTCCCGCTTCCTTTGCGAAAGTTTATTGGCGACATGTCTGATACCGAACGGATACTTGTAGGGCTGGATTTGAGGCCTAAAGATCAGGATCGATAGATTGCCATGGCGAGATTGGAAAGTATATTCGAACTTGAACAGCTGCGCGCGCGACTCGATGAAGCTGAGGAGACCCTGGCCGCGATCCGAACCGGCCAGGTGGATGCCCTCTTGGTATGGGACCTCAGGGCGAACAAGTTTACACGCTGCGGGGCGCCGATCATTCCTATCGCGTTCTGCTCGAGGACATGAATGAGGGCGCCGCGACGTTGCTCCCTGATGGTTCTGTGCTCTATTGCAATAAGGCCTTTGCCGAGATGCTGAAGATGCCAATCGAAAAAGTGATCGGCTTCTCGGCAAACGATTTAGTGGGCCCGTCGGACCGACAAGTTTTTGCAGACCTGCTGCGACAGGGCGAGCAAGGGAAGGCCAAAGCGGAAATCGCTTTCCGTCGGGCTGATGGAACCTTTGTGCCGGTGTACTGCTCCGTTAGCTCCGTGGAAATCGATGAAACAAGGTGTCTCTGCTTTACTGCTATGGATTTGACCGAGCAAAAACACCATGAGGAAATGAGCGCTTTCGACAAACTCGCCAGGTCGATTCTGGAGCAGGCGGTCGATGTCATAGTGGTATGCGACGAAAACGGTGTGATTATTCAGGCCAGCCAGGCAGCGCACGAACTGAGCGGCTTCAATGTTCTCCACCGAACCTTTGAGGAGGCTTTTCCGCTCACGTTTAAGGATGGAACGACTCTAAGTTGTTCGGTGGACTCCCCTTCACCCGGAACATTTTCCGTCCCCGCTTGCCTGAAAGGCCACACGGTGCAGAATCTCGAAGCGCAGTTGCACCGGCCGGACGGCAAGAAATTTGACTTGCTCGTAAGCGCCGGTCCGCTACGCGATTCACAACAGAGGGTACTGGGCTGCCTATTCACGCTCAACGATATTTCTGAACGAACGCTAGCCGAAGAAGCTCTGCGACAAAGCGAGGAGAAGCTACGCCGGCAGGCTCAGGAGCTAGAGCAACAGCTCATCGCTTCAGGCCGTTTAGTTTCGCTGGGCGAGATCACGGCTTCCATGGCCCACGAATTTAACAACCCGCTGGGGATTGTGATGGGCTTTACTCAGGATTTAATGAGCGAAACAGATCCTTCCCATCCGCACTATCGGTCTTTGAAGATCATTGATGAAGAGACCAAGCGATGTGAGAAGATCATCCGCGACCTCTTGCAATTCGCTCGACCC
>JAHKKJ010000664.1 GCA_020027655.1 Deltaproteobacteria bacterium
GAGCTGCAACGTCAATCCCGACGTCGCCGGAGGCCGCGAACCGTTGACGCCGTCCGTAGCCACCGACTGGTGGTATCCGCTGTGGGAAAAAATGGTGGAGCTGGATATACCCTGCACCATCCACGCCAGCGCGTCTCTCAATCCGGCGATGCATTTGACTAACTCTTATTACATCGCCCATCACAATGCGGCGGCGGTAGAAATTCTAAAATCTCGCGTCTTTAAAGATTTCCCCAAGCTCAAGATCATCATTCCCCACGGCGGTGGCGCGATCCCCTACCAGTGGAACCGCCAACGTGGCTTGCATGTCAGAGAAGGCCTCGAGCCCTTCGAGGAGGCCGCACGCAAGGTGTACTGGGACATGGCAATCTACGACAAGGAATCGATGGAGCTTTTGATCAAACGAGTCGGCGTCGACAATGTTCTGTTTGCCACGGAGATGTTCGGCGCAGTGAATGCCATCGATCCCAAAACTGGACGGAACTTCGAGGACCTCGTGCCGATATTCAAGTCCATTGACTGGCTAAGCGAGGAAGACAGACACAAGATCAGCGAGGGCAACGCCAGGAAGGTTTTCTCGCGCATGTTCACCAACGCCAGGAAGGTTTTCTCGCGCATGTTCACCCAAGCCAAGACTTAACCAAACTTATGAACCAATTCGAAACAATGCAATCGGAAACACCGGTGACTCGCGCAAAGACGCAAAGCGCGCCAAATTCGGAGAAATAAGAAGATTTTTTTCTTTGCGCTTGGCGTCCCTTCGACTTTGCTGCTCAGGACATGCTTGGCGCGATAAATTTTGTGAACTGGTTTTGTTCAAGATTTGAAAAGTTAGAATCTAAGGGGTTCCGGCTTCCAGAATCCTCTTGACCCGTCGTCTCTTCTTCGCTAGGCTCCGCTAGCCTCAGGTTGGGGCAAGAATCTTTAGTTTCAGAGGAGGGATTTATGAAACGCATGTGGTTCATCATTATCTTGGTTGGCTTATTGATCACACCCTTACTGGCCTCGACCGCCCGAGCCCAAGCGAATTTCTATGAGGGAAAGACCGTCAACATCTACATCGGGGCGAAAAGTGGCAGCCTCGCCATCGCGGCGCAGATCGTGGCACACCATCTCCCGAAATATATTCCCGGCAAGCCGGCCGTGATCGTTCAGTTTATGCCTGGAGCTGCCCATCTCTTGGCGACCAATCACGTCTTCAATCTAGCCAAACCCGACGGTCTCACTCTTTTGGCGGCCAATCCTAATGTCGCCATCGCCCAACTTTCAAAAGTCGAGCAAGTTCGCTTCGACGTGCGGAAATTTCTCTGGCTTGGCTCTTCGGGAGCCGACGGCGTGGCATTCTCCATAAGATCCGACCTACCGTATAAGACCTTCGAAGAGCTGAAAAAGGCCGATAAGGAGCTGGTGGCCGGAACCACGGGTCCGGGTTCGAACGCCCATGACTTTCCGCTTCTCCTCAAGGAATTCGCGGGACTTAAATTGAAACTTGTTTCGGGTTACCCGGCGAACAGCGATGTTCTCTTGGCCGTCGAGCGGAAGGAAGTGGACTCGTGGTCGGCGCTTGCGACGACGATTAAACTCGCGGCCGACCGAGGGGTAGTGCGACCGCTCGTTCGCGGTCGGGTCGCAACGCCGGGCTTTGAAAATCTACCGGTCGATGAAGATCTGGCGACGAGCCCAGTGGGAAAATCACTTATGGCAATTAAGTCCATTCCCCAGGCCATAGGCCGGGCCTTCGCTGCTGCTCCGGGTACGCCGGCCGATCGTGTCGCGATGTTGCGGGAGGCTTTTGCCAAGGCCCTGAACGACCCAGAGCTCATGGCCGAGGGAAAGAAAGCAAAGATTGATTTTTCCCTCATTTCTTACGAGCAGGTTCAGAAAGATTTCAACGGGCTGATGAATCAGACGCCAGAGACTTTGCGCGAGATGAGCAAATATATCAAAGCGGAAAGTTGATCCTCACCTGGTAAAACGGGACATAGATCAGCCCCGCTTAAATCTTGGACTGCTTGAGCGGTTTGAATGATTCTTTTCGTTCATCGTTCAAGTGGTTCTTGTGACCGCAACAGACTGTGTAAAAACCCGTTCATGGTTCGACGAGCTCACCACGAACGGACTCAGGTATATTAGAATCCCACTCTTGACCGTTCGTCCTGAGCTTGTCGAAGGGCGAACGACGAGATTTTAACACCCTGGGGTTCCGAATGGCCACCGCTTCACTCCTCACCAAACCGAACTTCTTAGTAAGTTCGAAATTATGACCGGTACAGCCCGCTTGGTTTAACAAAAGATGGAAGCTTTCATCGACGGCCTTTTTTTAGTTTTGCAGTGGAAGGCTTTCAGCCTGATGATGGTCGGCATGGGTTTGGGGTTCGTCGTCGGCCTGCTCCCCGGGATTGGCGGCGCGGCAACCCTGGCTTTGATGATTCCCTTCGTCTTCAAAATGAGTCCCGTAGAGGCTTTTGCCTTCTTGCTGGGAATGCACTCGGTGGCGGCAACGACGGGCGACATCACATCCATCCTGTTTGGCGTTCCAGGCGAAGGATTGTCAGCTGCCACAGTCGTGGACGGCTACCCCATGGCAAAGCGCGGCGAAGCGGGCCGCGCGCTTGGCGCCGCGTTGATGAGCTCTCTGGTTGGCGCCTTGGTCGGCGCACTGACTCTTGCTCTCGCGATTCCTATTGTTCGCCCACTGGTTCTTACCTTCGGCTCCCCGGAACTGTTTATGCTTTCCATCATCGGCATCGCCTGCATTACCTCCCTCAGTGGTTTAAGCCTGAGGGCACAGCTGCGAGGTTTTGCTACGGGCTTGCTGGGACTTTTGTTGTCCACCATCGGGCAAGAGCGGCAGTCTGGGTCACTCAGGTTCGACATGGGACTCATGTACCTATGGGAGGGGCTCGACCTGGTGCCGGTCTTGGTGGGAATCTTTGCGATCCCGGAGCTCGTGGATCTGGCCGTGCGCGGAACTTCCATCGCCGGAGACAAGCCTGCGGCAAACTTGAGCAGCGGCGTGATGGAAGGAATCAAAGATACATTTCGTCATTTCTGGCTCGTCTTCCGTTGCTCAGCCATCGGGGTTTTTGTCGGCATCATGCCGGGCGCGGGCGGCGGCGTTGCCCAGTGGATGGCCTACGCTCACGCAGTGCAGAGCGCCAAAGACACCAAAGAGCGAGAGGGGTTTGGGAAAGGCGACGTCCGAGGAGTTTTGGGACCGGGCGCAGCCAACAATTCCAAGGAGGGAGGCGACCTCATTCCGACCATAGCCTTCGGTGTGCCGGGGAGCGGGGCCATGGCGATACTGCTAGGCGCCTTCATGATCATGGGGCTGGTGCCTGGCCCCGACATGCTGACCAAGCACCTGACGGTCACCTACTCGATGGTCTGGACATTGGCCATTGCTAATATCATTACGGTGCTCTTATCCCTCGCCGTGCTGAATCATCTGGCTAAGCTCACTAACATCAGAGGCGGACTGATCATTCCGTTCGTCCTGCTATTGGTGTTTGTAGGCAGTTACACCGCAAATAACCATATCGCCGACTTGATCGTGACCTTTTGTTTTGGCTTGCTCGGCTACATCATGGTGCGGCTGGGTTGGCCCCGGCCGCCGCTAGTTCTCGGCTTTGTTCTTGGCAAGCTTGTCGAAACCTACCTTTTCATCTCGGTATCTCGATATGGTTTTTCCTGGTTGAGCCAACCGCTAGTCTTGCTTTTGATCGCGGTCATGGTCGTTGTCGTTGTCTATCCTTTTGTGCGGGAGAAGCC
>JAHKKJ010000665.1 GCA_020027655.1 Deltaproteobacteria bacterium
ATCACACACCGCTGCCATCAAAGAAAATTTCTCCTCAAGTTCGCGCGTGATCGACGGCGCTATTTATATTGGCTGTTCGAGGCGAAGAAGCGTTACGGCCTGTCTGTTCTCAATTATGTAGTTACGTCCAACCATGTTCACCTAATGGTTAAAGACACAGGCGCAAATGTTATAGCGGAGAGCATGCAGCTCATCGCCGGCCGCACCGCTCAGGAGTACAACCAGCGCAAGGGTAGGCGGGGAGCATTCTGGGAAGATCGTTATCACGCCACGGCCATCGAAGCAGACGTGCACCTGCATCGCTGTCTAGTGTACATTGATCTCAACATGGTTCGCGCTGGCGTGGTGAATCATCCTGGAGAGTGGAACGAAAGCGGTTTTTCTGAAATCCAAAAGCCGCCGAAGCGTTACGCCATCATCGACTTACAGAGCTTAATCGAGCTGAGCGGGTTTGCGGATCTGCGAGATTTTCAAACTGCACATCGCCAGTGGGTTGAGCAATGGCTGGAGAATGGCTTATTGATGCGCGATGATCGCTGGTCCGAATCGATCGCGGTCGGAAGCTTGGCGTTTATTGACCAGGTGAAAAACGAGCATGGCTTCAAAGCTGACCATCGCGATGTGATCGAATCCGATGGAAGTTACGTGCTGCGGGAGCCAGCGGAAGCCTACGCGCTCAAATTTGCCTGTGGAAATGAGGCTCTAAGGTCTCAAAACACGTTCTTTTGGAATGAAATCGTCGATGAAGCAACGATATAGCTTGAGCCGACCCGAAATATTTACGACAACATATCACGAACCCGCCTTTTCTACTGAAACACGATCATATCCGCACGGCTCAGGGTTGAGGCGTTCGCCTTCAGCGGTTCGTTCGTGGCGTTCGCGCTATTCTGATTCAGTATTTGGAATTGGCCGATCGCCACTTCGTAGTCCGTTGCGGCTAAGCTGGCATCTGTGGGCACGATTACAGTGTACCCCCGCAGCGTTGCTCCGACCGATGTATAGACCACTGAGCCGCTGACCTTCCAGCCGGTAAGAACCAGCGTCGTGATGCCCTTGGCCTTCAGCGTTTTGTCGAGATCCGTGTTGTAGAATCGGTCCTGAGCATACGACTTGACGATCGGGTCGCCGGGAGCGGGAGCGACCTCCGGCATCCACTTCGAGCTCTCCGGCTCCCGAGTGGAATACAGGACGAACACGCCGGCTTTTCTTGCCCGCGCCAGCAGCGAGGCGAGGGCCGGCACCATGACCCCGGTGCAATTCGGCTGGCTTTTGCAGATACGATCGATCATGTCGAACACCAACAACGCCGTCGTCGCGGGTTGGAGAACGACTTTGACCGGGTCGGGAAGGGCGGGCATTTGCAGTGTCAGCAATGACATAGGTCTCCTCCGTAGAGCGCGAGCGCTAGGCCGCTCGTTAGGACGACGGTACGAATCAGCGTCATGTTAGATTCTGCGAGCACGGCTCTTATGAAAATACAGTCGCAACAGCGCCGACAATTCCGCGTGTATGTACGCCGAGCTCCAAGTCCGAAAATTTGAAACACTCTCAATCTCTTGCGAAAGAAATATCGCCGACGGGAGAAGATGTCAATGTGGTGAGGACCGGCGCGGGTCGGACATTAGCAGGCAGGTGTTAAGAGGCACAGGCGTTCCTGTGAGAATTTTTCTTATTCCCTTTTTTCAACCCTCGCCGGATTTCGTGATCGTCTGATTAACGCGCCCCTGTTTTCAATCAGTTGGCGCTTCGCTCCGTTCCAAACGTTTTAGGCTAACCATATCTAGAAGGGCTTTCGACGTTTCTAGTTTCTGGTTTCGGGTTTCAAGTTGTCCACACCTCCGCAACGACCAATCAGGGGATGTCTAAGACCCTGACTGAGTTCCACATCGCCTGTGGGACCAAAAGCGGCAAGTGGCGCTGTTCGGACTGCGGTTGCGAAGGCTTTCAGAGCGGCTGCTCGGTCGCCGTTTCTAGTCGCGTGGTTTCAAGTTTCGAGTTTTTCCAGGAATGAAAAGGAGGAATATTCTCTAATTCTTCAGTAGATCCACCTCTGCGCTAGTTCCGGTAGCCACGTTCTCGACGATCAACTTCCCGGCTTCCCGACCGCGCAATTGTTCATTGGCGTTCAGCAACTCAATACCATAGACCGTCCCATCTGGAGCGAGATCAACGTTAAGAGATTCGCTCACGCGGACTGTCTCAACCTGCGCTGTTTTCTCTTGCAGGCGTAAGTAAGCGATGTTGTGTCTTGGGTCATAGGTTAATCTCATCGTAATCTCCCTTTAGAAGAATCGGGTGACAAACGTAATGGCAAGCCAGTCATCATCTTCTTTAGCGGCATAGACTTCGACTTGTTTGGTAGCATAAACTTTACCTTTCCACAGCTCACCGAAGGCAAAATTTCTTCTAAAACCTGTCCGTCCAAACTTTGCCGGGAACGTTTCGCCTGTCTCAATGGCAGTGATGATTTCTTCTTCGGTAGCTCCTCTTTCACTCAACCGCTCTTTAGCATGCGGATGCAATCGAACACTCATACCGCATCACCACCCAGAGCTAGACAACCCATGTGAATTGCCACGTAATGTACAAAGGGTACTCGAAAGCGGATTTTTGATCAACTGGCGGATATTAAAGGGGACAGGCTACTTTTCCCCCGTTGCGATCGCATGTAGCGGTGTGATAGACCCCTGCCATGCCAAGAATCCCGCGCGGGCAGCAGGCTGGATTTGTTTATCATGTGATCAACCGAGGAAATGGTCGCGCGACTATCTTTCATAAACCTCAGGCCTATTTTGGCTTGCGCCTGTTCCAAACGTTCCAGAAGCCTGCCCTGAGTCTATCGAAGGGTTCAACCGCTGCGCTCCGTTCAAGCCGTTTTCCAGAGTGATTCGCTCTTCTCTATTTTTGACCGGCCTGTGGACAGATCTTTCAACACCTCTTGAAAAGAAATAAAAAGAAACTGTATCAGCCATACATTATGATTTGGACTTGGACGACAAAAGCAATATGATGTCTACTAAGATCGTTTCATTATCATCAAGAGGAACCACCGATGAAAACTGTGAAGCCTTTCGCCGGCGTGCTTGCTCCCGTGCTCACGCCGTTTAGGCAGGATCTGGTGCCCGACCCTGAGCGCTTTGTCACGCATTGCCGCTGGTTGCTCGAGCAAGGCATCACTGGGCTAGCGGTCTTTGGCACCACCAGTGAGGCGAACTCGCTCTCCGCGGAAGAGCGC
>JAHKKJ010000143.1 GCA_020027655.1 Deltaproteobacteria bacterium
ACCAGTTTCTTGTAGTACTTTGGGAACTCTGGATCTTTAAAGCTCCGGCGCAGCCCCTCTTCGAGAATCTCAACCCTGTCTTTGGGTGTTCCCGGAGGCAAGATGTAAGGGGAGCCGACGCCTCGGAAAGCACGCCAAACCGCAAGAACCCTTTTTTCCCTTTCGGTCCTGGCGAAGCTTTCTACCTCCGGAAGGTGACCGAGGCGGGGATGTTTATCCCCTTTTGGAATCTCCATGATGGCGTGGAAATTCATCAAACTTTTGTCCAGCCAATCCGGGTTACGCCGCAAAACCGATATAGCGTTATTGGCTCGAGCGTCGAGCTCGCGATTGATCAGCGCTACGTCCACTTCGGGCGCAGAGTAACCCACGATGAACTTCGGGTCCTTCATGTCCAAGAAGTACGCAAAAAGCCGCCCCGCGACATACGAAACATGACCGATGTTCTGACCGCCGATCCTGATACCTGGCTTGGCTTTA
The DNA here is from genome assembly GCA_020027655.1 of Deltaproteobacteria bacterium. Lineage (GTDB taxonomy): Bacteria > Desulfobacterota > Binatia > UBA9968 > UBA9968 > DAIRFP01. The sequence continues at coordinate 481 of JAHKKJ010000143.1, forward strand.
AGCTTCTCCAAGTTATCTAGCCCGAGTTCCCTTCGTGTGTAGATGACAGCGTGGTTTTCGTGCTCCGCCGTACCCAGATAGATGAACTTGTCGACATCATAGGAGACGCCTTGTTCGCGCATGATACCCAAGCCCACGATTCCCCCGGTGACCGCGCCTATGGTGAGACCGTCTGGGCGGACCGAATGATAGAGGTGATTCGCTCCTTTGCGACCGCCTCCGCCGTCCATGTACTCAATCACAAACGTTGGATTACCCGGGATATGTTTCCGCAGAAACGGAACCATGGCTTTTACGCGAAAATCTGCGGTTCCTCCGGGAGCGGTGGTCGCGACGATCGTGATGGTCTTGCCTTCATAGAAATTGGCCTGGGAAAACGCGAAGTCGGACGAAAAAATCAGCAGCGCGGCCAGAACCGTACCGGCTGCAAGCTCTATTCGCAGTCCAGTTAATTTCATGTCAAACCTCCCTTGCCTCTGACCAACCTGCGGCCTACCGCGGCGGGATGGGTCCTGGGCCGGCGAACTTTTTATAAAGCTCTACGGTCTCCGCATCCCGCGGCAAGTCGCGAATCGCCTTCTCATTTGCTTCCGGCGTAAGTGGAGTCGGGTCGTCGCCAACCAATTTACGGTATTCTTCGAAAAACGCGGGATCTTTGAAACTCTTGCGCAGCGCTTCTTTGATGATTTCTACCCGATCCTTGGGCATGGCTGGAGGAAGAATGAATGGCGAGCCCGTCAAGCTGAAATTGCGGAACATGTTCACTATCTTTCGTTCCCGCTCGGTTTTGGCGAAGCCGTCAATTTCCGGCAAGGTGTGAAAGCGCGGATGCTTATTGTCTCTCGGCACGGCAAAGATGACATGGAGATCAACGAGGCCTTTTTCCAGCCACTCCGCCTGGCGATCCAGCAGCCCGCTATCGGATACGGCGATGGCATCGATCTCACCGCGCATCAAAGCGACCCTCCGCTCCGGATTCGAAAAGCCGGTGACATCCCTGATTTCTTTGAGCCCGAGAACCCAGGCCATGATCCGGCCGACGTTGTAGTTGCTATGGCCGACGGACTGAGCACCCAAGCGCACGCCCGAGGCTTGCAGGAGCTTGTCGAGGGTTGTAAGTCCGGCCTCGCGACGCGTCAAAAGCACATAGTGAGTCGCGCTGTAAGGCGAGCCGACGAAATGAAGTTTGTCGAGATCGTAGTGAACGCCTGTTTCGCCGAGCACGGCGCTAACAACCACACCGCTACCGACGCTGCCGATGGTTAGTCCATCGGGACGAGCCGTGTTGAAGATGTGATTGGCCGCCTTGCGGCCGCCGGCACCGTCCATGTGCTCATGCACGATTGTGGGATTCCCTGGGATATATTTTTGTAAAAACGGAGCCACCGCACGCGCGCGGAAATCTCCCGATCCCCCGGCGGAGCGACCATGGATGATGGTGATCGTTTTACCCCGATAAAAGTCGCTCTGTGAATAAAGAAGGTCGGGAAGCAAGACGAGCTGAGTTAACAGCGCTGAGCATAGAATCCGCGTCATGATTCTTGTCTTCATAGCGAGCCTCCTTGTCTTATCGCGGCGGCAGCGGCCCTGAACCCGCAATCTGTTTGAAGATTGCGGCGATCTCCGGATCGCGGGGAATCTCTCTGATGGTTTTCTCATGCGCATCAGGCATGAGGGGTGTGGGTTCGTCGGCGGTGAGCTTTTTGTATTCCTTGTGAAATTCCGGATCCTTATAGGTCTTGCGAAATGCTTCCTGGATGATATCCAGACGATCCTTCGGCGTGCCCGGAGGAAGGACGAAAGGCTGGCCGGCGACCCTGAAGGCGCGCTGCATCGTCATAATCTTGCGATCCTTTTCAGATTTGGCAAAACTCTCGAGCTCCGGCAAATTAGGGAAAGAGGGATGCTTTTCCGCTTTGGGGACCTCGATGATGGCGTGAAAGTCCACTACGGGTTTTTCGAGCCAATCGGGGTTTCGTCGGAGGACCGTGTCGGCGCTGGTCGCGCGCGCGTCAATCTCACCACGGATTAGGACCGGGTCCAGCTCAGCTCCTCCATAACCCGTAACGAACCTCGGCTCTTTTAGACCGATAAGATAGGCGAATAGGCGGCCTTCGATGTAGGTAGAGAAACCCACGGATTGGCCTCCGATCCTACTTCCGTCGGCCGCTCGGAGTTTTTCTATGTTGCTTAGCCCAGCCTCCTTCCGGCTTACAAAGACCGCGTGATGGCTGCTGAAGGGAGAACCCAGATAGAAAAACTTGTCGAGATCGTATGTGACTCCCGGCTCTCCAAGCAGAGCGGAAGAAACCATGCCAAGCCCAAGGTTACCGATAGTGAGCCCATCAGGGCGCACTGACTTGTAGACGTGATTTGCAGCTTTCCGGCTTCCTCCGCCGGGCACGTACTCGTTAACAATAGTCGGATTCCCCGGAATATGTTTTTGCAAGAAGGGCAGCATAGCTCTTACCCGCATATCTCCGGTGCCGCCAGGATCGCGGCCTTGAACGATGGTGATAGTCTTGCCCTGATAAAAGGGAGTCTGTGGCAGAGTCGGCCCCGGGGCAACCAAAAGAAAACCCAGAAGAGCGACCATCAGCACAGCGGCTGAAATCTTAGAGTGACCTACTTTTGATTCCATCGAAGACCTCCTTAGCAATTTTTCACACAAATTTTCGAGCGGCATTCTCAACCAAACCATACAAATCTTGACGTCATCGCGGCGGCAAGGGACCTGGGCCGGCGAGTTTGTGGAAAAGTCCAACCGTCTCCGGATCGCGCGGCAATTCTCGAATCGCTCTTTGGTTTTCTTCCGGGAAAAGCGGTGAAGGATCGTCGCCAACTAATTTTTTGTACTCTTGGGGAAATGCCGGATCTTTAAAGGTCTTGGTGACGGCCTGCGTTAGGATTTCGATCCGCTCCGCGGGAGTTCCTGGTGGCGCAAAAAACGGCGAACCCGTTAGCCGCAGATTACGAAACATCGCAATCACTTTGCGCTCTCTCTCCGATTTGGCAAAAGCTTCCAAATCCGGCAGGTGACCATAATCTGGATGTTTTAGCCCCTTGGGAACCGCTATCATCAGGTGCAAGTCAACCTGTTGTTTTTTCACCCACTCGATGTTGCGCGTGAGATGATCGTCAGCCGTAGCCATCGCATCGATCTCGCCGCTCATTAGCGCCGCGTCGCGCTCAGGAGTCGAGTACCCACTGACAAAGTTGGGCTCTTTCAGCGGCGCCACCCAGGCGAAGACTCTGCCGATGTTGTAGATGGTGTGTCCCACGGATTGAGCGCCGAGGCGAAGCCCAGAGATTGACCGGAGTTTTTCCAGATTCGTGGCTCCCGCTTCCCGGCGGGTCAAGAAGATATAATGCGTAGAACTATAGGGCGAGCCGAGAAAGATCAGCTTGTCGAGATTGTACTGAACGCCTGTTTCACCGAGCACCGCGCTTGCCACCATACCGCCACCGGTGTTGCCGATGGTCAATCCATCCGGCGCCGCTGATGCGAAAATATAGTTGGCCGTCTTACGCCCACCGCCCCCGGGCATGAACTCGTGAATTATCGTAGGGTTGCCAGGGATGTATTTTTGCAGAAACGGAACCATCGCTTTTACCCGAAGGTCTCCGGACCCACCGGCGTTGCGCCCGTGAATGATCCGTATCGTTTTGCCCTGATAAAAGTTGCTCTGGGCAAATGTCAAAGCGGGTATGAAAAAAAGCAGGGCGACTTGCGCACAGATAAACTTTCGCACCGACTCTATTATTTTCATTGTAGACCTCCTCTAATGACGCGTCGGTAACGGACCCGCGCCTCCCAGCTCATTGAAGACTTCGATCACTTCGGCATCACGCATAATACAAACTTCGCCACGCCTTATTGCTCGTGCGAAGGAATTGCCAGCACAGGACAGGAAGCGCTTCGAAGAACTTTTTCTGTCACACTGCCCAAGATCATGCGAGGAAGACCGGTGCGACCGTGGGTGGACATTACTATGAGATCAGCTGCTTTATCTTTTGCCCAGTTTACAATCAAAATATGCGCGTCTCCTATCTCAACAATCTGCTGAACATTCAGATCCGCGTTCACGCTCGCTAAGTGGTACTCGCAAAACTGCCGGAGCAGCTGCTTTTGGTGTTCCAAGAGCTTGCCTAATAGGTTATCTGCCTCGGCTCCTGGGGAGGTCATTTTCAAACTGGTTGCGTGAGACGTAAACTCGCTGGTGCTCACCGCGTGGGCCACTATCACTTCAGCCCCCAGAGCCTTGGCCAAATTACAGGCATAGCGGACTCCGTTTGCTGAGAAGGAAGACAAATCAGTCGGCGTGAGAATTTTCTTTATCAAGTCCATAGAAACCTCCCTTGTCTTTTAACCCTAATCAAAGCAGTGCCGCTTTTGCGATACAGGAGCTACACACATCAGGCGCATTTTTCCCTGCAATCATTTCAAGAATTCATTTCATGACCGTGGCCGTTGGACAAAGTGTCGCCTCGGGCTGATTTCTGACCTTCCGTAGGTTGACGCTACTTGAGAATCTCCTTTAGCTTCGCTACGAGCGAAGGCTCCAGATCAAAAATCTCTTTAACGTTTCGCTCCAGCCCTGCGCCGTCATCGGGATTGAGGTCCAACTTGGCCTTTTTGGCGTCAGCCAAGAACTCTGGGTCCTTCATGGTATCCATGTAAGCCTTGCGCAGGATCTGCACCCGCTCTTTGGGTGTCCCTGGCGGGAGAAAATAGGGACGGGTCGAAGGCCCGTGGACCCGAACGACAACTTGAAAAAGTTTTCGTGCCTCCTCGGTCTTCAGAAAATCAAATGCGACCGGGACATTGGGAAGTTCCGGATGCGCTTTGACCGTCCCTTGGAGAACGATAACAACGTCCCCTGAATCCAGCTGCTTGCGCCAAGTTGACTTGAACGACTCCCAGGCATTACAAACCCCGTCCACTTCCCCGCTGTCGAAGGCCAGCCGAATCGGGCCCGTGCCCTTGTAGCCGCTAACCACCTTGATGGGGAGACCTAATGCAACTGCGAGGACTTTGGGAACATCATCGGTGGCGCCCCCTGGGGTCACGCCGCCGAGCTTGACGGGCTTTTTTGAAGCCATCCAATTCTCGAAGCTCGTAATACCCGTCGCTTTGGACAGCCCGATCAAAAAATGGTCCTGCGCCGGCACACCTATGTACTCAAATTTACGGCTGTCGAACTCGATCGCTGGATTCCGAAGGAGCTGCTGTAAGAAGAGACCGCCTAGAATATGGCCTATGGTGAGACCATCGGGCTTGGCCGCGTGGTACATATAATTCGCTGCAATCACACTTCCGGCGCCGGTCATGTTCTCAACGACGATAGTCGGATTACCGGGAATGTGCTTTCCCATCTGGCGGGCGATAACCCGCGAATACAGATCGTAGCCGCCGCCTGGTGCGAGCCCGACGATAAGACGGATCGTCTTACCCTGATAAAAGGGCTCTTGGGCACCGGCGGAAACTACCCATGGTGTGAAGCCAAACAGCACGCCAATTGCTAGCAGCAGAATCATTTTTGTTTTTACTGTAAGCATATTCTCCCTTTTGCTTCGCGCTCCAGTTCAGTAGGTCCAGAAAGTCTTTGCCCGTTTACTTCTGTAGTAGTTTCTTCATTCGTTCGATGGTCTCAGGTGGCTGGGACATGACCTCTTTGATGAGGGCGTCCATTTCCTCGCCGCTGGTTGGGGCTATCTCTAGTTTTCTTTTCTTGGCTTCAGCCAAAAACTCAGGGTCTTTCATGGTCTTCATGTAAGCCTCGCGCAGAATTTTCACACGCTCCGGGGGTATACCTGGCGGACCGTAGTGGGGCCGGAAAAACTCCCCGGCAGCGAGCATCACCGTCACTAAGCGCCGCCCCGATTCCGGCGCGTTGTATTTGTCCATCACTTCATTGATTGTTGGGACGTCGGGCAACCTTTCGTCCCTATTCTTCCCCCCCTGGACTAGCACCCGCGCGAACCCTTTCTTGCGCCATGTATGAAAAGGCTCGCGCGAGAAATAAGCCTCTGTGCTGAAAGCGCGGCACACCACCTCACCTCTCTCGACCGCCAGGTCGATAGCGGAGCCACCCTGGTAGCCGAGCACAACGTTGAATTTTGCCCCGACTGTTTCCTCTAAAAGTTTGGGTACGACATAAGCGGAATTAGAGATGCCCGTGGAACCGCATTTGGGAGGCTCCTTGGCATTGCGAACGTCCTCGATGGTCTTATAGGGGGTATCGGCGCGCATGTACATCATTTGTGGGGACTTTCCAGCGTTGCCTATCCAACTGAACTTTGCCCAATCGTACTTGACCTCCGGCTGCCCAACGAGTTGATCAATGTAAAGAGTCGAGAGGGTTCCGGCTAGAGTCAAACCGTCCGGCTTGGCGATATTGTAGACATAATTCGCCGCGATGATGTGGCCTGCCCCCGGCATGTTCTGAACGATGATGTTGGGATTTCCTGGGATGTGCTTTACCAAAAACTCGCCGACGGTACGCGCATAGAGATCGAAAAGCTCTCCTGCCAGCGATCCGGTGATGAACGTGATGGTTTTGCCCTGATAAAAAGGAGCCTGGGCCTGAACGGCAGGGCTCCCGATTAGAAGAAGAGAGATAGCTAATATGATTCTTTTCATTTTGACCTCCGTTGTAGTTGGAAAATCGTGAACCTACTTCTTCCGTTCCCCTCCATTTTAATTTCCCAGGACTCTTTTAACCCTCTCGATGACCTCCGGCGGCTGCACCATAATTTCTTTGGCCAGCGCTTCTAGTTCCTCGCCGTTCAGGGGATCCAGATCCCATTTCTTTTTCTTGGCTTCAGCCAATAATGCCTCGTCGTTCATGGTCTTCGTAAAGGCTTCGCGAAAAATTTTTAGCCGGTCCGCAGCCATCCCTGGGGGACCAAAAAAGGGGCGACCGACATCGCCGGAGGAAAGTAAGACTTTAGCAACGCGCTTGGTGGCATCGGGCGTCTTGTATGTCTCCATCAGCTCATAGATGGTTGGAACTTCGGGCAACTTGGGATAACGCTTGGTGCCGCTTTGAACTAAGGCACGAACGAAACCTGTATTAATCCACGTGCGGGTAGGTTCGCGGCCCACATAGGCCGAAACCGTTCCGGCGCGGCACTGCACCTCTCCTTTCTCCATCGCCAAGTTCATATCGCCGCCGCCGCCGTAACCAACCACCATCTGAAATTTAAGCCCGATCCCCTCCTCGAGAAGCTTCGGTAAAAAATAACCAGCGCCAGAACGCCCCGTGGCTGCGCACCGTGGTGCCTCTGGAGCCTTGCGAAGATCGTCCAGGGTCTTTTGCGGGAAGTCCGTACGTATAAACAAAACCTGGTCGATCCGCTCCGGGGAGCCTA
>JAHKKJ010000666.1 GCA_020027655.1 Deltaproteobacteria bacterium
GTCGACGAATTCCTCGAAGTCAGGGTGGCGTATGTCGATGGCAATCGACGGCAACTAACGTTTAGTCCGCACGGTCGACGGTACGAAGAAATCGTCGAAGGTTTAAGGATTTAAAAGGCTTGAAAGTTCAAAGGGCATCGGTTGAATGGAAAAAGCAATGGCGTTGCTAGTCCAGAAATATGGCGGGACATCGGTAGGAACGGTTGAGCGAATCAGGCATGTAGCGGAGAAAATTCGCGCCGCAAGGCGGGCCGGCAATGAAGTCGTGGTCGTAGTCTCTGCTATGGCCGGCGAGACCAATCGGCTCGTCGCCCTGGCGCATGAAATCTCCGAGATGCCGGACGATCGCGAAAAGGATGTCCTGCTGGCTTCCGGTGAGCAAGTCTCCATCGCTCTATTGAGCCTCGCGCTAAAAGAGGTAGGGCAGCCGGCGCGGTCCTTCTTGGGTCATCAGGTGAGGATCGAAACCGACAATGCCTATGGCAAGGCGCGCATCAGAAACATCGATTCCACGAAAATAGTGCAGTCCTTGCAAGCCGGCGAGGTGGTTGTGGTTGCGGGCTTCCAGGGCGTCGATGAGGACGATAATATTACCACCCTAGGGCGGGGCGGGTCGGATACCAGCGCGGTTGCCTTAGCGGCATTTCTCAATGCCGAGGCCTGTGAGATCTACACCGATGTCGAGGGTGTTTTCACCACGGACCCGGGGATCTGTCAGAATGCGAAAAAATTGGCCCGTATCTCTTATGACGAAATGATCGAGCTGGCCAGCAGCGGGGCTAAGGTGCTGGAGATTCGTTCCGTTGAATTTGCCAAGAAGTTTTCGGTTCCGGTGCATGTCCGTTCGACTTTCGCCGAGGTCGAAGGGACGTGGCTGGTGAAGGAGGATGAGAGTATGGACGACGTGTTGGTTTCCGGCGTCAGTTACGACAAGAATGAAGCGAAGATCACGCTGGTGCGCGTGCCGGATCGCCCCGGGCTTGCGGCGCAGATTTTTGGCCCCATTGCTGATGCCCACATCGTCGTCGACATGATTATACAGAACGCCAGTGAAGACGGCACCACGGACTTGACTTTTACCGTATCCAAAACGGATCATAAAAAAGCATTGTCCATCGTCGAGCAAACACTGCCCGCCTTGAAAGCCAAAGGAGTAAGAGTCGATACCGACATCGCCAAAGTTTCCGTGGTCGGAGTGGGGATGCGCACCCATGCGGGGGTGGCAGCCAAAATGTTTGAAGTTCTGGCGCGGGAAGGAATCAACATCGAGATGATTTCAACCTCGGAAATCAAGATTTCCGTCGTCATCGATGCCAAATATACCGAACTGGCGGTGCGCGTGTTGCACGATGCGTTTATCGGGAAGCAGGGGAATGTATGAAAGACGTTTTGCTTTATGACACGACGTTGAGGGACGGCTGTCAAGCGGAAGACATCTCTTTTACGCTTGAGGATAAGCTGCGCATTGCCGAGAAGCTGGAGGAGTTGGGCATCGATTACATCGAAGGAGGTTATCCGGGCTCTAACCCGCGCGACGCCGACTTCTTCAAGCAGGTGAAGAAGCTCAAATTGAAGAATGCCAAGATCGCATCCTTCGGCACCACCAGAAAGTTTGGCGCCAAACCATCGCAGGACATTAATCTCAAAGTGCTTCTCGCCGCGGACACTCCGGTGGTGACGTTAGTCGGCAAGGCTTGGGATCTGCACGTGCGCGATGATTTGCGCATCAGCCAAAAGGCGAATCTGGAGATCATTGCCGATTCGATTGCCTTCATGAAGAAGCGCGTCGATGAAGTGATTTTTGACGCCGAGCATTTCTTTGACGGCTTTCGCGACAATCCGGACTACGCGTTGGAATGCCTCAAAGCGGCGCAGGACGGCGGGGCGGATTGGATCGTGCTCTGCGAAACCAACGGCGGACGACTGCCGGGCGATATTCACGAGGCGCTCACCCACGTGAACCGGCTGATCAAAACGCCGCTCGGCATCCACTGCCACAATGACGGCGAGCTGGCGGTGGCCAATACGCTCGCCGGTGTCGAGACCGGGGCCACCCAAGTTCAAGGCACGATCAATGGCTTTGGCGAGCGTTGCGGCAACGTCAATTTGATTTCCGTGATCGCCAACTTGCAGCTGAAGATGGGCAAGAAGTGCGTCACGCCGGCGCAGTTGAAAAAGTTGCGCGATGTTTCGCAACTGTTTTACGAGCTGGCGAATATTCAACCGAACAAGCATCAAGCGTATGTCGGCGATAGCGCCTTTGCACATAAGGGCGGGCTACATGTTTCGGGGGTGCTCAAGAACCGCGAGACCTACGAGCATATCGATCCGGAACTGGTCGGCAATCGCCAGCGGGTCCTCGTCTCCGACCTCTCGGGCCGGAGCAATATCGTGTACAAAGGCAAAGAGTACGGTATCGATATGAGCAACAATGATACCGTTAAGGAAATTCTGCGCCGCACCAAAGAGCTTGAGGGTCAGGGCTACGAATTCCAAGCCGCGGAAGCGTCGTTCGAATTGTTGATCCAAGAAGCGCTCGGCCGGAAAAAGAAAAATTTCAATCTCGTCGGCTTTCGGGTCATCGACGAGAAGCGCAAAGAGGGCGAGCCGCCGATTTCCGAAGCGACCATCATGGTGCAAGTCGATGGTGTGATGGAACACGCCGCGGCGATGGGCAACGGTCCGGTGAACGCTCTCGATCAAGCCTTGCGCCGGGCGTTGACGAAGTTCTATCCGTCGCTCAAGCAAGTGGAGCTGTTGGATTACAAAGTCCGGGTTCTCTCGACGGGAGAAGGGACCGGCGCGGTGGTGCGCGTGTTGATCGAGTCGGGCGACGGCAAAGAGCGCTGGGGCACGGTCGGCGTGTCACATAATGTCATCGAAGCGAGCTGGCAAGCGTTGGTGGATAGTATTGATTATAAGCTTTACAAAGATTCACGGCGCCGGGCCAATTAGTAGAAAAGGAGAGATGGAGCAATGGAGTAAAGGAGGGATCGGAGGGGCAATCCGACCAGTATTCCAATACTCCAACACTCCAACGCCGCAAGTTCTCCGCCATGTGGCAAACCCTTAAAGAAGATATCCAAGCGGTCTTCGAGCGCGACCCGGCGGCGCGGTCGACGTGGGAAGTCGCCATTGCCTATCCCGGCTTTCACGCGGTCCTGATTTACCGGCTCGCGCACTGGATCTGGGAGCGGCGGCTCACCACGCTCGCGCGGTTCGTGAGCCACGTT
>JAHKKJ010000667.1 GCA_020027655.1 Deltaproteobacteria bacterium
CCTTGCGAACCTGGATGCCGGCAATCCATGCCGGCATGACGATGATCTGCATTTTCATGTTCTGTGGGCGAGCGTAAGATCATGAATCACTTCGTGGTGCAAATTATCTTTTATTGTTTGGTTGCGGCTCTGCCGCGCTGTGTTTGTCGCGCCAAAGCCTATCCTGAGTGAGGTCGAAGGGACGCCAAGCAATGCCTAATCAAAACCCGAAATCCGAAGCTCGAAATCCGAAACAAATCAAAAGACTTAAATCCCAATTACGAAATCCGAAACGGGCTGGTTTGGAACTTTCTGATTTTTGACCATTTGAAATTGTTTCGAGTTTCGGATTTTGAATTTCGAATTTGCAATCTTGTTTATACTTGGCGTACCCTTCGACGGAGTTTATTCTGAGCGTAGCCGAAGGGCCAGGGCATGCTTTGCGTTCTTCGCGCGAGCGACGTTTTTTCCGACCCTAATCAATCACCGTGATTTCCTCTATAGGAAACTGAGTCGTGATTTCGGGTCCCTGCTCGGTCACCACCATCATCTCTTCAAGCCGCACGCCCCACTGAAGCGGCTTGCCATGCTGGGTCTCTAAAGCGAAGCTCATCCCCGGCTGGATCTCTACGGGGAAATCGAGTGAGTAAATCCGCGAGATAACCGGCGTGTCGTATTGCGCCAGACCGAGCCCGTGCCCCCATAGATTGGCCGCGGCCTGATCCTCTTCCTTGTAGCCCCACGTCGACATCGCTGACGGCCACACTTCGGCGACGTCTTTGGTGGTGGCTCCGGGCTTCACCTTATCGATGGCGCGATAAAGCCACTCATAAGCGATGTTGTAATAATCTCTCTGCTCCTGGGTGGGCTTTTTGCCGACACAGTATGTGCGGTACATGCAGCTCTTGTATCCATTCCAAGTGACCGCGGCCATATCAATGATCACCAGATCGCCCGGCTGGATGATGCGATCGGAAAAGTGCCGCCAGTTGGGCCAACTGTTGGGCCCTGAAGAGACGATGATGTCTTCGACGTCTTCAACTCCCGGGATGTTGTAGAGGAGGTTCATCGCGAAGGCGGTGATCTGGTGCTCCTGCATGCCGGGCTTGATGAAATGCGAGATACCGGTGTGGCAGGCGTCGCAGATGGCGGCAACAATGCGCATTGCTTCCAGCTCATCGTCATTTTTGATCGCCCGCGCCTCCACCATGGGCGAGGCGCCGTCGGTCCAGTTGAGTTCCGCCTCCTTGAAGGCGTTGATCATGTTAAGATCAACGAAGTCGACCCCCATCGTTGCTTTCTCCACGTGATATTTCCGCAGCTCTTCAACGATCGCATTGGTGAATTTTTTCACTTGCTGGCGTGAAGCCCCGCCCACGGCTCCCTTGATCCACGAGTAGGCATAGCGGACGTTGTCGCGCGGGATCCACGGGCAGTGACGGTTGATCTGTATGCCAATGTCGCCTTGCTCAAAGAGCACGGGCTCGGCGCCTTCGCACAGGAGCGCGTAGCGCAGGCCGGGCTTGAGCCGGCACCAGCCGGGTGTAACCGTGCTGGTGATGTAGCGAACGTTTTCGTCGTACATCACGAGCAAAGCTCCCAGTCCGTTGCGCTTCATCGCTTCTCGGGCGCGGTTCAGACGGTACTTGCGCAGCCGGTCCCAGTTGATGCGTTGCTGCCAGTCGGTGCCGACCAGGCCGAAATTCGAAGTGCTACGGGTTACCATTGGATGCCTCCTTCATTAAATGTTCCAGTACGTTCAAATCGTTCAAAAAGTTCAACCGTATAAGGTCCCTCTCCCAAGTATAGATTCGACCCAAAGGAGACGGGCTTTTCTCAAAGGGGATGGGTTTCTCTTAGTAGAACTTACGAGTACCTGTCAACTCAAAGTCCGCGACTCTTCAGGGCAACGTCAAGGTCAGTTTCACTTTACTGAATTGGATTCACAGCTCACGTTTGTCCGAAAATCCTCCTTCCCCCCTTTTGAAAAAGGGGGGAATAGAAAAGTCTCCCTTTGTAAAGGGAGATTTAGAGGGATTTCCATTTTCTCAAACACGACTTTGACAAGACCCTGCGGAACTCTTAGGGAGGCTGGACATTCATTCTGCCTTGGAGTAAGGGGAGAATGAACCACCCCGCAGCAAGCTGCGGGGTATCGATAGACCAGTATGACGTGACCCGAATTCGTCACCCCCGAATGATTTAATCGGGGGTCCAGTCCGAGTTTCGCCTGGATTCCCGCTAAAAACATCGGGAATGACGGACTCTGATGAACCCAACAAGCGCCTTTACGCAGCAAGCTGCGGGGAATCAAACCCGCAGAGATTAAACTGGCTGGCAGAGATGGAGGGATAGACAATGCCTTTCTACAAAATTGCGGAGATGCAACAGAACCCCAGCACGGCAAACCCACAGCAGTTTGTCCAGAGCGCCGTCGGCGAATTCATGAAGGCGGGAATTGTCACCAAGCCGGAAGACGAAGGCCCCCCGCTCCACATGCATCCCAACGAGGAGCAGTTCACTCTCGTCCTTGACGGCAAGCTCCACTTCGTTCTCGGCGACGAAGAGCGCATCTGCGAGCGCGGCGACCTGATCCACATTCCACGTTTTACCAACCATCGAAGCCGCGCCATCGGCGGCCCCGCGGTTTTCTTCACGGTGAAGAGCCCGGCCGGAGACGGTAACTTGGACCAGGACTATAACCGAGCCGAAGGCGCCGAAGCCGCCGAGAAACTCTTCGCCGAAGCCAAGGGAAGAAGCTCCTGAGCCGGCTAAAAGAACAGAAGCGAAATTTTGCCGATGTCTAAAGTGTCTTTAACACTTGAGGAAGGTCCACAGTCGGGTCACCTGTCAGCGATGACTCCGCGATGTTGCCTTGTAAGTCGTGGTGATGGTGAGGAAAGTTCGGGAGATTAGGAAAATGGGTGGCGTTATCCCAGCGTCACAAGGGTTTATCTGTGAGTTCCTGATAAGAGTATCGGATGTTGCCGGAAACTGCTCGGAGCCGTATTTGGAGAGCATTTCCCGAAATCAGCTCACAGCGGATCTTGAGAAGGTAGTTCTCCTCATCGAGGGGATCGTTATCGATGATGTGAAAGGATTTGACCTTAGGAGATGTCCGTAGGAGAGCCTCAAGCAGTGGGAGCATTCCGCAAATCTGCCTCCACTGCCTGCCAGCGAGCGAGGAACTCGGGCAGCAATGCCTCCACGCCGGCCGCATCGGCCTTCTCGCCGCGCTCGGCGATCCGGGTGG
>JAHKKJ010000144.1 GCA_020027655.1 Deltaproteobacteria bacterium
TAATGTGACACTTTGGCGGCTTGATTTTAGGTCTTTATCGAAGGGAATGTAGAGTTGGACGCAGTCGCCGGGAGCGATGAGGTCGTTCGGTTTGGATCGTTTCCCGTTCAGCCGCACGCCATTTTTACGGAAGAGCTTTCTGACATAACCGATGGGAAACCGTTTTTTAAGAAAATTCTCTAACCTCTTGGAACTTTCTCCAGTCGTGATGGAAATTTCTTGCATCACCTTTATGAGATAACCAGGAGCGCACTCCGTCGTCAAGAGTAGAATAGAGCAATATTTGCAATTCTGTAGGAATTAAGATAGCTTACGTGGGTGGCGCCAAGGAATAAGCCTTGTTGTTAGCGCCTGGGTGAGGTGTTATTGAGCCGTAAAGAGTCGGTCGATGCTCTCAGAAAAAAGATCGATCAGATTGATGAAAAAGTTGTTGCTCTTCTAAACGACCGTGCTTCGCTTGCGCTAAAGATCGGTCATAGTAAAAGGCTCAACCACGAAGTAATTTACGCGCCTAGTCGCGAGCAAGAGGTTCTTCGCCGGGTCGCGCAGTTAACTAACGGTCCGCTGTCCCAACACGCAATACGTTCTGTCTTCAGAGAAGTCATCGGTGCCTGCCGTTCCCTCGAGTCACCGCTGAAGGTCGCTTTTTTCGGGGCCGAGGCTACTTACACCCACCTCGCCGCCAGGGAAAAATTCGGCTCCCTAGCCACGTTACTTCCGACAGCCAGCATCAGCGAGGTTTTTCAGGAAGTGAGGCAGGGGCGGGTTTCTTTTGGCGTTGTGCCGATAGAAAACTCAACCGAAGGGGTAGTGGGGCAAACCCTGGATCTGCTGGTAGAGTCTGACTTGCGGATTTGTGCGGAAGTTTTCTTGGACGTTCACCATAATTTATTGTCGCGCAGTGGTCGCGCAGAAGATATTGAGAAGATTGTTTCTCACCCGCAGGCGCTGGGCCAGTGCCGTCGCTGGCTCGCCGCGCATTTTCCCAAGGTCGATGTGGAAGAGGTCGGAAGCACGGCTCACGCGGCCATGATGGCGGCGGAGGATGGCAAGCTCGCTGCCATATCCAGTACCTTGGCGAAGGAAGTTTATGATCTTCAAATGGTCGCGGAAAATATCGAGGATCAGAGCAATAACATCACGAGGTTTTTGATTATCGGCCACGATGATTCAAAGCGCAGTAGGGATGACAAAACGTCGCTGGTCTTTTCAGTCAAAGATGAGCCGGGAATTTTGCACCGCATGTTGGAGCCCTTCGCCAAGAGCCGAATCAACCTGACGAAGATCGAGTCCCGCCCGTTGAAGGATAAACCCTGGGAGTACATGTTTTTCATCGATTTCAGGGGACACAAAGAAGAAGGGGGGGTGAAAAGAGCCATTAAGAAGCTTGAGAGAAGTTGTCTCTTCTTGAAGGTCTTGGGCTCTTACCCGAGTGGCATATGAACCCGGCCGATAGCGTCCCCGAATATATCCGCAGGTTGGTGCCCTATTTGCCAGGCAAGCCCATCGAAGAAGTCGAGCGGGAATACGGCATTTCCAACTCCGTCAAGCTTGCTTCCAACGAAAATCCGTTGGGTCCGTCGCCCAAAGCGATCCGTGCCATTCGAGATAAGCTGGATCAGCTGCATCTCTATCCCGACGGGGACTCCTTTTACCTGAAATCTGCTTTAGCGAATAAGTTAGAGATTAGTCCTGAGCGACTGATATTCGGGAACGGCTCCAATGAAGTGATCGAGTTGGCGGTTAGGACCTTCATGCGTCCGGGCGATGAAGCTGTCATGGCGCGCCAGGCCTTCGTGGTATATCAGTTGGTGGTTCAGGCTGCGGGCGGCGTGGGTAAGGCGGTACCGCTAAAGAACTTTACGCATGATCTTTCAGCTATCGCTAAAGCCATCGGCCCGAAGACGCGAGTCGTTTTTCTCGCCAATCCGAATAACCCGACAGGGACAATCTATCGGCGAGACGAATGGGAGGACTTTCTCCGAAAGATCTCCCCCGAGGTTTTAATTATCGTCGATGAGGCCTATTTCGAATATGTCGCGGATGCAGACTATCCCGACTCATTAAAATATCACGACCGCGGCAAAGCGCTGTTGACGCTCAGGACCTTTTCCAAGCTTTATGGCTTAGCCGGCCTTAGGATCGGCTATGGGATAGCGTCCAAAGAAATCGTGGCTCTTCTGCACCGAGTTCGCCAGCCGTTCAACGTCAACGCTGTGGCACAGTGGGCGGCGCTGGCGGCTTTGGAGGATCAAGAACATGTGCGGCGGAGCCTGGACGTCAACCGAGAGGGCATGGAGTACCTCGCCGGCGAAATCGCCAACCTCGGCTTAGAGCAGATTCCAAGCAGCGCGAATTTTATTTTCCTCCGAGTGGGAAACGGCAACGACGTGTTCCAACAGTTGCTTGCTCAAGCAGTCATCGTGCGACCCATGGCTGTATACGAGTTTCCGGAGTATGTGAGGGTCACCATCGGTACCATGGACGAGAACCGGAAATTCATCCACGCCCTAAAGAAAATCATTAAATCCTATTAGAGATAAGAAATTGGTCAAACGATGATTGTTGTTCTAAAACCCGGGATCAGGCGCGACGAGATTCAACGAGTCGTTGAGCGAATCGAAAGCTTTGGTTTGCGCGCGCACCTGTCTGAGGGAGAAGAGAGAACCATTATCGGGGCCATTGGCGATGAACGCCTTTTGGCAGATCAGACACTGGAGTCGTTTCCCGGGGTCGAAAAAGTTCTTCCTATTCTTAAGCCCTACAAACTTGTCAGCCGGGAGTTTCAACCAAGCAATACCGTTATTCAGGTTAATGGACGTAGAATCGGCGACAAAAAAATTCACGTCATGGCCGGTCCCTGTTCCGTGGAATCGCAAGAGCAAGTCTTAGGAGCAGCTATTCCGGTCAAAGAAGCCGGGGCGACGTTTCTGCGCGGCGGCGCTTACAAACCGAGAACCTCGCCCTATAGCTTCCAGGGTTTGGGCCCGGAAGGTTTGGATCATTTGGCTCATGCTCGTGAAGTTACTGGCTTGCCGATCATCACCGAAGTGCTTGATCCCCGGGACTTGGATGTTGTGTGTAAGTATACAGATGTTCTGCAGATCGGGGCGCGCAACATGCAGAACTTTAAGCTGCTCACGGACGTCGGCAAGCTTGACAAACCGGTCATGCTCAAGCGCGGTTTGAGCGCTACCATCCAAGAGTTTCTCCTTTCCGCCGAATACATTGCGACTGAAGGCAACCGAAGAATCATCCTCTGTGAGCGGGGCATTAGAACTTACGAGACCGAGACACGCAACACCCTCGACTTGAGCGCCGTGCCGGTGCTCAAGCAGTTGACGCACTTGCCAGTGTTCGTCGATCCGAGTCACGGCACGGGAAGATGGGATCTAGTGGCACCCATGGCCTTGGCGGCTGTCGCGGCGGGAGCTGACGGACTTTTGATTGAGGTCCATCCCAAGCCCGAAGTGGCTTTGAGTGACGGTCCACAGTCGCTCAAGCCGCCCAAGTTCGCTGCACTCATGGAACAGCTGAAAAAACTTGCGGTTGCGTTGGGCAGGGAGGTTTAGTGGCCTTGATTTTTCGGCGGATGGTGGTGGTTGGGGTGGGACTGATCGGCGGTTCGTTAGCACTGGATGCGCGCAAGCGCGGTTTGGTCGGTGAGATCATCGGTGTTGGACGCGGACAAGCAAACCTGAGGTTTGCCCAGCGACAAGGTGTTATCGATCGTTATGTGACGACAGAGACGGATATTCCCGAGGACACGGATCTGTTGATGATGGCCACGCCGGTGCAAACCACAGTCTCTCTGACAAAAACATTTTTGCCCGTACTACGGCCGGGCTGCATTGTCAGTGATGTTGGCAGCGTAAAGGCGGAGATTGTTCGGGGAATGGAAAGACTACTGCCATCCACTATTCCTTTTGTAGCTGGCCATCCCATCGCCGGGGGGGAGCAGTGGGGTGCCCGCGCGGCGAAGGCAGACCTTTTTGTCGGTCATCGCTGCATTTTGACGCCGATCAAGAGCACCGATTCGGCGGCGTTGAGGAAAGTCGCCTTGCTGTGGCGCAAGGTCGGAGCAAAAGTAGAGATGATGGATCCGGAAACCCATGACCGGGTTTTAGGAATCATCAGCCACTTGCCCCATGTGTTAGTCTATGCTCTTGTGAACACCCTGGCGCGGAGTCGGGTGCGCGGTATCGATCTGAAAACCTACTGTGCCGGTGGCTTCAAAGATTTTACCAGAATCGCATCGAGCCGTCCCGAGTTGTGGCGCGACATCTGCCTGATGAACCGCCGCGCCGTTGGCCAGTCGCTCGGGGACTACATCAAAATCCTCGAACAGCTTAAGCGCTGGATCGAAGACGGTAAAGGTAGCTTGCTGGAAAAAGAATTTGCGCGAGCCAACGAAATCCGCGCCCAGATTGCGTAGCCCCTTACGACATGAAGCGAATCGAGCCAACCAAACGGCCCTTGCGCGGGGAGATCAGCGTGCCGGGAGACAAATCCATCGGCCATCGCGCGGTTATTTTTGCCAGTATCGCACACGGGCGGAGCACCATTTTCAATCTATCAGGAGGCGAGGACAATCTACGAACCGTGCAGGCCTTCAAAGATATGGGGGTAAAGATCTGGTCTGAAAGCGATCTCCTCTGTATCGACGGAAATGGATGGGATAGTTTGTCCAAGCCCAACGAAACGGTTGACTGCGGCAACTCCGGAACCGCCATGCGGCTTCTGTCGGGAGTCTTGGCCGGCCGTCCTTTTACCAGCCGGCTGGACGGCGACCCTTCGCTTCGGCAGCGACCCATGCAGCGAGTGATCGATCCCTTGAGCCGGATGGGAGCCCAGATTAGGAGCAAAGAAGGGAAAGGTTTGGCGCCCCTGGAAATCCAGGGCGGCAAGCTGAAAGGCATCGACTATAGAATGCCCGTCGCCAGTGCCCAGGTGAAATCAGCGATCCTATTGGCGGGGCTGCAAGCCGACGGGATTACAAGTCTGGAAGAGCCGCAAAGTTCCCGTGATCACACCGAACTGATGATCAAGGGTTTTGGGGGCGAAGCCAAAGTTGACGGTCGTTCGGTTGTGGTTGCCGGCGGGCAGAAGCTTTCCGCAAGAGAAGTGCGCATACCGGGTGATATTTCATCGGCGGCTTTTTTCCTTGTGGCGGCAGCGGTGATTCCAGGTTCGGAAATCATCGTTCGGGATGTCGGCGTGAATCCGACCCGCGATGGCGCGATCGAAGTCCTGCGCCGTATGGGAGCCAAAATCGAGTTCCTCAACCGGCGGATCGAAACGGGGGAGCCCGTCGTCGACATTAAAGTTTGCGGCAGCCAATTGGCAGGCATCGACATCGGCCCCGAGATGGCGGCGCGAACCATCGATGAGTATCCCATTTTAGCGGTGGCGGGTGCGCTGGCGGAAGGGACGACCACGATCTCCGGCGTCAAAGAACTCCGCTACAAAGAGTCGGATCGTATCGCCACTATGACAGAGGGCCTGCGTCATCTGGGGGTCGAGGTCGAAGAACGGGATGACGGCATGACCATTCGAGGCGGCAAGCCCCTTGAGGCGGCAAGCGTAAAGACCTATGGTGATCATAGGGTCGCCATGTCCTTGGCGATCGCCGGCTTGTCCACGAATGGCGGCCTGCAAATGGACGACGCAGGCTGCGTCGATACTTCGTTCCCCGGGTTTTTTGATTTATTGAACCGGGTGCGCTCGCATTCAGTCAGCCGAGAGAGTATATAGGCGCGGAAGACGGTGAGCGCATTGATTATTGCCATTGATGGTCCATCAGCAGCGGGAAAAAGCACACTGGCGAAGCGGCTCGCCAAGGATCTGGGCTTTACCTATTTGGATACCGGGGCTATGTATCGGGCTCTCGCGCTCAAGGTCTTGAGTGAGGGCATCGATATCAGCAACGACGGTGCGCTTACGGAACTCATTGACAGAACGGAAATCGACATCGCCGAAACCGGAGGCAAGCTGAAGGTGCTGTTGGATGGGGAGGACGTTTCGGAGGAGATTCGGACACCCGAGGTCAGCCAAATGGCGTCAAAAACTTCAGCGCTGAAGGTGGTGCGCCACTGGATGTTGTTATTACAGCGGGCCTTGGGCCAACGCGGGAATGTCGTGGCGGAGGGTAGAGATATCGGCACGGTAGTTTTCCCCGATGCTGAAGTGAAGATTTACCTCGATGCCTCGGTGCAAGAGAGAGCGCGCAGGCGCGTCGAGGAATTACGGAAGGCGGGCCGGCAAGTAAGTCTAGATGAAACGCTCCGGGAGATGGGGGAAAGGGACAAAAGGGACAGCGAGCGCGATCTGGCACCGCTACGTAAGGCGAACGATGCCATCGCCATCGATTCCACCTCGCTGGACGCCGAAACCCTGGCACAAAGAGTGATGCAAGAGATTCATAAGAAGCCTTTAGCAAATTAAACAAGATCGGAGTTACCTTCATGGCTCAGAAGGAAGAAGAGATAAAAAACTCGCCGCCTGGCGGCGCTAATGAATTTGCGGCGCTTTTTGAGGAGAGCCTGCGCACGGTCAAACCTGGCGGAGTTGTCAAAGGCAGAGTTGTCGGAATCACGTCCACCCACGTTTTGATCGACGTTGGCTACAAGTCGGAGGGACAAATCTCGTTAGCGGAATTTTTGGACCGACAAGGCAATCTCCAGGTTAAAGTGGGCGACCAAGTTGATGTTTTCTTCGACTCCCCCGAAGGAGAAAACGGTGGCATTGTTCTGTCTCGGCAGCGGGCGGAAAATATCAAGATTTGGGAGGAGATCGAGAATGCCTATAACGAGGGCAGAGGCGTCGAAGGGCTTATTCTCGGCAAGGTCAAAGGCGGGTTCAAGGTCGACGTTGGGGTGCCGGGATTCTTGCCGGGATCTCATGTGGATGTCCGCCCAACGCGTAATTTGGACAAGTTCATTGGCACAAAGGATCGTTTTGCGATTCTAAAATTCAATCGTGCGCGCGGCAATGTCGTGGTGTCGCGCCGAGCTCTATTGGAAAAAGAACGCGACACTCTTAAGCAGGAAGTCCTGAAGGTCATTGAGGAAGGTGTCATTCTGGAAGGAACGGTAAAGAATATCACCGGCTATGGGGCATTCGTAGATCTAGGCGGTATCGATGGTATCCTTCACATCAGCGACATGTCTTGGGGGCGGATCAATCATCCATCCGAGATCGTGCAAGTGGGAGAGAAAATAAAAGTTGTGGTGTTGAAGTTCGATGCCGAGAAGGAGCGAATTTCCCTGGGGATGAAACAATTGACTCCGGATCCCTGGCACACCGTCGCCGAAAGATATTCCGTGGGCGCTCGGGTCCAAGGCAAAGTCATCAGTCTGATGGACTATGGGGCTTTTGTTGAGTTGGAGAGCGGCATCGAAGGGCTCATCCATATTTCGGAAATGTCTTGGACCAGAAAGATTTCCCATCCTTCCAAAGTGCTACAGGTTGGGCAGAATGTTGAGGTTGTTGTCCTCAACGTAGACCCGGGCCACCGGCGTATTTCGTTGGGACTGAAACAAGTCATGGCCAACCCCTGGGAACTCGCCAAGGAAAAATATCCAGTCGGAACTGTAATCAAGGGACCGGTTCGAAACATAACCGATTTCGGCATTTTCGTAGGCATAGAAGAGGGCATCGATGGTCTGGTTCATATTTCGGACCTTCATTGGAGCAAGAAAATCAAGCACCCATCGGAGCTGTATAAGAAAGGCGACATAGTCGAAGCCAAGGTACTTGGAGTCAACGTTGAAAACGAGCGCTTTTCACTCGGTATTAAACAGCTGACAACCGATCCGTGGAAAATTATTGCTGAACGTTTCCCACTGAACGTTTCCCAGTCGGGTCTAAAGTCAAAGGACAAGTCACGAGCGTGCCTGACTTCGGAGTCTTTGTCCGCCTGGACGAGGGCGTTGAAGGACTCATTCATGTGTCCCAGTTAAGTACCGAAAGGGTGGATAAACCTTCCAGCCTTTTCAAAGTCGGAGATGAGGTAGAAGCGGAGGTCATCAACCTGGATGTCAATGAAAGGAAGATCGCCCTCAGCGTCCGCGCGTTGCGCAAGACGGAAGAA
>JAHKKJ010000145.1 GCA_020027655.1 Deltaproteobacteria bacterium
TCGGCAGTTCTCCCAAACGGGTCGATGAGCGTGATCTAAAGCTCGTGGGGATGATTTTGGAAAAGAACGGCGATATCGTTCAGACCGGCGCCGGTGGCGCAGTCTTAGGTCACCCGGCGGTCGCCGTAGCTTGGCTGGCCAACGCGGTGGGTCAGTTCGGCGTGAGTCTTAACGCCGGCGACATCATCATGCCTGGAGCTCTCTGCGGTGCGGTGGACGTCGGCGTAGGAGATCTACTGCAAGCGTCTTTCGATGGTCTCGGCACAGTTTCGGTCCGCTTTGAATAGGGAAAACGCATGGAACAAATTCGCGCGGCAATTTTAGGTTCCGGCAACATCGGCACGGACCTTATGTACAAACTAAAGCGCAGCCATTCTCTTCGCCCGACAATCATGGCAGGAATAATTCCTGAATCCGAGGGGCTAGCGCGGGCGCGCCAACAGGGATTGGCGATCACTACCGACGGCATCGAGGGACTCCTTAACAAAAAAGATAGTTTTGAGCTTGTTTTTGATGCCACCACTGCAAGTGCGCACAAGCAGCACGCGCCAATGTTGCGCGCTGCCGAGAAGATCGCCATCGATTTGACTCCCGCCGCCGTGGGACCGTACGTGGTCCCGCTTGTCAATCTTGAGGAGCACGTCGGCGAACCCAACGTCAATCTGGTCAGTTGCGGAGGCCAGGCAACCGTGCCTCTGGTAAGCGCGATGAGAAGTGCGAGTCCCGTGGAGTATGCGGAGATCGTCGCGACGATCGCGAGCAAGAGCGCAGGACCGGGTACGCGACAGAACATCGACGAGTTCACCGACACGACAGCGCGAGGCCTCGAGCGCATCGGTGGGGCCTCCAAGGGAAAAGCGATCATCGTGCTCAACCCCGCGGAGCCGCCAATCCTCATGCGCAACACCATATATGGGATCGTCGAGGAGTCGGATCCGGAGGAACTGAGGAAATCCATCGAAGAGATGGTCGGGCGTATCCAGGAATATGTACCTGGATACCGCTTGAGAGCAAAGCCGCTGATCGAGGATTTTCCCGGCAGGCAGCAAAAAAAAGTAACGCTCTATGTGGAGGTCGAAGGCGCGGGGGACTACTTGCCGCAGTATGCAGGGAATCTCGACATCATGACGTCGGCGGCGGTCAAAGTCGGAGAAGAAATCGGCAAACATCTCAGAGCCGGGACATGGGAAAAAGACAGATCGGAGGCTCGTTTATGAGCGAACAGATTTCAGTTCATATTCTGGACAGCACACTGCGAGACGGCTCTCATGCTTTGAGTCATCAATTCACAGCGGAGCAAGTCGCACGCGTCGCTCGCGGGCTGGACCAGGCTGGTATCGAAATGATCGAGGTGTCCCACGGGGACGGCCTTGGAGGGTCCACGGTGACCTATGGGTTTTCCAAACAATCTGAACTGGAGCTTCTCGAGGCCGCCTCTTCGGTGATCGAAAGAGGAAAGCTGGCCGTGTTGCTGCTGCCGGGCATTGGCACGAAGGACGATCTCAAGATGGCTCGGGATCTCGGAGCCAAGGTAGCGCAAATTGCCACGCACGTTACTGAAGCCGACGTTGCACAGCAGCACATCGAACTGGCCAAGAGCATGGGCATGGAAGTCATTGGCATGCTCATGCTGTCCCACATGGGCTCGCCGGAAAAAATTGCCGAGCAGGGAAAGCTCATGGAAAGGTACGGCGCCGACGTAGTGCTGGTCACGGACTCCGCCGGGGCGCTGCTACCGCCGACGGTCAGGGAAAGAGTTCGCGCTCTACGCGATGCCATTCAGATCGGTGTGGGCTTCCATGGTCACAACAATCTGTCGATGGCCGTCGCCAACAGTATCATAGCGATCGAAGAAGGCGCGCGTTGGCTCGACGCGTGTACCTGCGGGCTGGGTGCGGGATCGGGAAACACCCCCACCGAGGTGCTCGTGGCTGTGCTCGACAAGCTTGGCTATAGCAGCGGCATCGATCTCTGGAAGATCATGGACGTTGCCGAAGACATCGTGCGCCCCATCATGCAAAAGCCTGTGCGCATCGGTAAAGCCAGTCTGACCATGGGGTATGCGGGAGTTTACTCGAGTTTTCTGCTTCATGCCGATAAAGCGGCGGAGCAGTTCGGCGTCGATCCTCGGGACGTCCTGGTAGAGGTAGGTAAGCGCGGGGCGGTCGGAGGCCAGGAGGACATACTCGTGGAAATTGCCATGACCTTGGCACAAAAGAATGCCGAGGTCGAGGCGAGTCCTTCGCGTAGATTGGCCTGAGCGCCGCACGCCATGACGCATCGAAGACAGGAATGAAAATATGAATATCCTCATCAAGAGGGTCGGGGCAAAAACAACGAGGGGGTGAGACAGATGGCAACGGCGACAGATACTTTCCAATCACTTTTCGTCAACGTAAATGGAGTCAAGACACGTTTCATCGTAGCAGGTCAGGGTGTGCCGCTAGTCCTCGTCCACGGAGGCGGCCCCGGCTCAAGCGGGGAATATGGCTGGTGGCGAAACATTCCGGCCCTGGCGCAACATTTTCAAGTCTTCGCTCTCGACCGCATCGGTTTCGGCCTCACGGATAAGCCCGAGGACGAACTCGGCGATCCGGTGCTCGCCAGGCACCTTGCGGACTTCATAGATGCTGTCTGCCTCAAGGAGCTGTACATGATGGGCAACTCCATGGGCGCATATGGAGTCGCGAAGTACGCCGTTGATTATCCGGATCGCGTTAAGAAGATGGTGCTCGTGGCCTCGGGGTCCATCGGAGCCGCGATGGGACTCGAACATAAGCCATCCGAGGGGATGCGGGCAATGCGGCGCTTCGACTCGGAACCGACACGAGAGAACATGCGCGCAGTTCTCGAAGGGCTCGTGTCCAACAAGGCGGGCATTACGGACGAGCTCATCGAGGGACGGTTCAAGCTGGCAACCCAACCGGGAGCCATGGCGTCACAGAAACTGCAGCAAAAATACCGCCAGCGGCTCCAGACCGATCCGAATCTGCGCCAGCAGTACAGTCTGCTGCACCGATTGCCGGAACTGACGATCCCTACGATTATGATCTGGGGGAAGGAAGATAGATTTGCCCCCATCGAAGACCTGGGCTATCCGTTGCGCGACATGCTGCCGAATCTGCGCGCGTTCCATGTCTTCGAACACTCGGGACATCAGGTGCAAAATGACGAGGTGGAGAAGTTCAACCAGGTCGTTGTGGATTTTCTCTTAGAACCGTGAGCGATTCGACGGAGGACACGATGGAAGCTCGTCTATTTATCTAAAACCTTTTAAAGGATCATCGAGAATCATGTCTCAAGCACCGACTACTTTTGAGGAATGGTGGGTAGGAAGCTACTATAGGCGCTTTGTAGAGAGAGAGGGTGTGCCTCTATACGAGGGGAGCATTCTTGAAGACCTTGCCACCTTGCCACTCAAAGACTGGGAAAGAAGGGGCGGGAAGGCCGCCTATACCCGCCTGGGCAATCAGGAAGATGTGAATCTTCAGATCGTGGAAATCCCCCCCCAGGGCGAGCTGAAGCCGGAGCACCATATGTACGAGTCGGTCATGTACGTTATGAAAGGGAAAGGGGCCACCACCATCTGGCAAGAAGGAGAACCCAAGAGGACCGTGGAATGGGAGGAGGGGGCGCTTCTCGCGGTCCCATTGAACGCATGGCATCAGGAGTTCAATAGCTCCGGTGACGAGCCTTGTCGGCTCCTATTCGGAACCAATATGGCCCAGGTCATCAACCTCTACCACAATCTGGAATTTGTCTTTAACAATCCCTTCAAATTCACCGACCGGTACTCCCACTCCATGGAGAATTTCTATGCGGATGAGGGAAAGCGCTGGAACCTGCGCCTATTTGCGACCAATTTTATTCCCGACGTAAGGAAGTTCAAGTTAGACCCTTGGGAGGAGAGGGGAATTCGGACATCCATTACGCGCCTGTACATGGGCAATTCCCTTTCTCAGTTACACCTACTGGAGGTTAGCGAAGGGACCTATGTAACCGCCCATAGGCACGGCGCCGGAGCGCACGTCGTGGTTATTGAGGGAGGAGGATATGAGCTTTTGTTCCAGCCGGGCGACGAGCTGAATCCAGAGAAACGCCAAAAGGTCTTCATAAAACCCTATGGCGTCGTGGCTCCCCGTACCAATGAGTACCACCAGCACTTTAATACCGCCAAAGGCCCCTTACGACAGCTTGCATTCAGGGGATGGGTGCGAAGGCCGCCCAGTATGAATGCGAAGGGAGAGTACGATCCCGTAGGGGCGGCGCGGAGTGATAATGCACTCGCTTACTCGTCTAAAATCCGATACGACGAAGAGGATCCCAAGATCCGGGAGGAGTATTACAAGGAGTTGGAGAAGAACGGAATTTCCCTCAGGTTGGAGCCCGTCGACCAGGGCGGGGCGTGAGCCTTTCCGTCGATCTGGTCTTAACAGACTTTGGGCCTGCTTTTTGATTCCCCGATTCTTGTCAACCCGATACCTGGTAGCCGGGCTCACTTGATTGTGCATGCTTAATCATGCTGAATTGGTGGAGCGTGGGATGATCGATCATGGACAATTCGTGGTGCCTGCGACAACGCGGTCACGCCTGATGCTTGAGGTGGCGTCTGAACTCGTAGGTGAGAAAGATTGGGCGCAACGGCAGGTCACGATAAGCCTGAGGCCGCAGGGACCTGGCAACTGGCCACTGACGCTGTTTGCCAGCGACGACCCGGAGGTCATAGACGAAGTGGTGTCCGGGAAGGTCCAGGTCGCAATCATGAACCCGGTCGATCCCCTGACGCTGGCCTATCGTGGCACAGGACCCTTTAACAAGCCCTTACCCCTCAGAGTCGTTACGGTAATCCCTTCGGAGGATCAAATCGCGTTCGCGGTCTCCGAGCGCACAGGCGCCACGTCTCTCGAAGAAATCCGCGAGCGGCGAGTCCCGTTGCGCGTCTCGCTTAGAAAACAGCCGGGCCATTCCACACACTTCTATATCAAGCATATCCTGAATGCCGCGGGTTTCTCGCTCGACGATATTAAATCCTGGGGTGGGGAGATCCGCTACGACGCCGCGATTCCTCAGGCCTCTGAGCGTCTCGGCGCCATAGAGCGAGGGGAAATCGACGCCGTCTTTGACGAGGCGATCAATCGGTGGGTTTACAAGGCGCTTGATCATGGAATACGGCCGTTATCGCTTGGTGGACCGCTGTTGGCCAGGCTGGAAGAGATAGGCTTCCGGCGCGGCGTCATTCCCAAAGTGGACTACCCGAAATTGCCAGCCGACGTCGTGAGCCTGGACTTCAGCGGATGGGCCGTTTTCACCCACGCGAACGCCCCCGACGATTTCATCACGGCTTTCTGCCGGGCCCTCGAGGCCCGCAAGGACCGGATCCCCTGGCAGGGCGAGGGTCCCCTTCCTCTCGAACGCATGTGCCGCAATACACCTGATACCCCGTTGGTTATACCGCTTCATCCCGCCGCCGAACGCTTTTGGCGCGACTGCGGTTATCTACCGTGAGTGTAACCGAGGTCAGGCATATGCATTGGCTGTGGATAGCGATTGAAAGGTAGTTATCAGAGGAATGAACAGGAGCAAGCGACTACAGTAAGGGGGTTTGTAAAATGGCTAAGACACTCCGTCAAACGGATGATGGAACTGCCAGGGAGCTAGAGTATGTGACAGACCCTGACGAACAGTTGGAAAAAAAACCGGGGACTCGTTATGGAGCAGCAGAATTGGGGTTTCGTCACTATTGGTATCCTGCTTTCCTTTCCAGGCAACTTGGAAAGAAACCCAAATCTGTAATGTTGCTTGGCGAGAATCTGGTATTTGTCCGAGCCAACGGGCGGCCCTACGCGCTTTTTGATCGATGCGTGCACCGGGGTATGCAATTGTCCGAGGGCAAGTGCTGGACAGAAGGCACGATAACCTGTCCGTATCATGGTTGGACGTACAGGTTGCGCGACGGAGAGTTAATTGCAGCTCTAACGGATGGGCCTGAGTCGGCAGTTGTGGGTAAAAAGGGAAAGGGGGTTCGCAGCTATCCGGTCGAGGAGCGAAATGGGGTCATCTACGTCTACATGGGGGACGGCAACCCGCCGGCACTCGAGGAAGACGTTCCGGAAGAACTCTTAAAACCGGAATACGTTTTTGAGGCCGTCACGTCCGTCTGGAACAGTAATTGGCGGCCTGCGGTTGAAAACGGGTACGACGCCTCCCACGCTACATACGTCCATAGGTACAGCCTCCGCTGGCGAACTCAGTTCAACCTGCCGCCGGCATGGGCCGGGAAGGTGGAAAGTCAGGTAGAAGGTAAATACCTGATTCAACGGCGCCGGGGTCCTTTCGGCTTTGAGGCAAATTATCCGGGCTTTGGCCTCTGGCCGCGTCACGCTTGGCTGCGAAAAGCGCTGGCCAAAGCTCGCAAAAAGTTTGGCCCTAAGGGCACACCTATGATTGCAGGCGTCCGCCTTCCATGCCTTATCGTGAACCACTATAGCTATTATAGCCATATCCGATATTCGATCCCGATCGATGCAAAACACACCCGCAACTTTCAGATGTTGGCCGGCAGGTTTCATGGATTGAAAGCGCTCGCGTTTCGACTGCAATACTGGCTATGGCATCGTTGGGTCTTTCACAAGTGGTTCAACGAGGGACAGGATAAGTGGATCGTGGAGCACCTGGATTATTCGGCGCCAGAGCAGTTCTTTAGACCCGACAGCTCCATCGTCCAGTTACGTAAATATTTCGAGAAGAATGCGCGGACGAGCGATCCAATCGACGGAATGAAAGAATAAAAACAAATTCGTCGAGTTAATGTAAATCCCATTCTAAAGAAAGAGGGCTTTCTATGGTCCGTTCATATAAACGACACAAGATGGTGGTTTGTGTCACCGCTGCGGCGATCCTATTTTTAGGCTTCTCCCAGAAGAGTTGGGGGGCTTCGCAGGATAAATGGAAGGAGGTTGTGGAGGCGGGCAAGAAAGAGGGCAAGGTTGTGGTTTCCATTCCTGCTAGTTCTGAATTGAGGAAGCAACTGGAGGAGGTGTTCGAACAGCGGTTTCCAGGCATCAATCTGGAACTTTTCCCGGGCACTGCTTCAAAGATGCTGAGAAGGATCAGTGACGAGTTTCAAGCCGGTGTGCGTTACTTTGACATCCACATCGGGGGTGCCGGGTCCATGATCACCGGCTTCGTTGGAGGAAACATTGTCGATCCGATTGAGCCCAATCTCGTTCTTCCTGAGGTTAAGGAGCCTAAAAACTGGTGGGGCGGACATATGGCTATCGACAAGGAGAAGCGCTTCACTTATACCTTTTCAGCCTTTTTGGTCTCTAACTTTTGGCACAACACAAAATCTGCGAGCGCGGAGGAGCTTCGCTCTTATGACGATCTCCTCAATCCAAAATGGAAAGGAAAGATTGGTTGGTACGATCCGCGCCAGCCCGGCGCAGGCGCGCAAGCTTGGGAATTCCTGTGGAAACACAAAGGCGAGGACTACTTGAAGCGCCTTGTAACCCAAGACCTCCAGCTCTCCCGAAATCCGCGAGTATTGGCAGAGTCGCTTGCCAGGGAGAAACTGGCCGTGACCATTGGCATTAATTACTATGGGTTCCGCTCCTTTGTCGAAGCCGGTATGCCTCTAAAGGCGCTTCCTATCTTCAAAGAAGGAACCTATGGCACGGCCGGGTCGGGAATTTTGGCGATCATTAAGAATCACCCTCACCCCAATGCCACCAAGGTGTTCGTCAACTGGCTGCTCAGCAAAGAAGGACAGGAAGTCTGGACAAAGGAAGTGAGCCAGCCCAGTCGTCGGTGGGACGTGGACGGAACAAGGTGGAGCAGATCTCGGCAGATAATGAGGCAGCGGCGAACGCGGCGACGAAAAGCGCGCGTAGCCTCTTACCCAATTGAAGCGGAGTATTAGAGGGGGGGGCGCGTAGCGTATGGTTGGCGGTTGAATTCCCCAACGGCTGTTGGCGTTTCGCCAGCGGGAGATTCAAGCAACCTATGTAAACTTCGAGGGTCCACGGCATGGACAGAACCGCGGCGCCGGAACGCGTAATCTTTCAGGAAAAGTTGAATGGATCCTTACTCCTGATGAGTTTGCTCCTGGGGATAGTTGCGTTTGTAGTTCTGGTCCCCCTCTTCTTGATGATCCTGAACAGTTTTCAGCTCTCGAAGCCGGGCGAACCGATGATTTATGGTCTTCAAGGATGGCGGGAGGCCTTCAGCTCTCCCGGCATACTATCCGCTATCCATAATACTTTTTCCTTGGCGTTAGCCCGCCAGTTCATCGCCCTGATCCTTGGTATCGTGCTCGCCTGGCTGCTTGCACGCACCGATATACCTCTCAGTGGCCCACTCGAGTTCATGTTCTGGCTTTCCTTTTTTCTTCCCGCGTTACCTGTGACGATAGGATGGATACTGTTGCTCGACCCCAAGTTCGGCTTGGTTAATCAGTGGCTGCTCAAACTCCCGTTTATTAGCGAGCCGCCGTTTAACATTTATTCGTTTTGGGGAATTGTCTGGGCGCATCTTGCCTCGTCGACCATCGGAGTCAAGGTGTTACTCCTGGCGCCAGCGTTCAGAAATATGGATGCGGCCTTGGAAGAGTCTTCCCGAGTGTCTGGTGCAAGTGCGGTAGGCACGCTCATTCGTATCATTATTCCGGTCATGATGCCGGCTATCCTGGTGGCTACGATTTTAGGACTGATCCGTTCCCTGGAGGCATTTGAAATTGAACTGGTCCTGGGAGTGCCGGTTGGGATCCAAGTTTTTTCGACAAAAATTCTCGACCTCGTCATTGCAGAACCGTCGGAATATCCTCCGGCGATGGCCTTGAGTTCGACTTTTCTGGCCGTGCTGCTGGTTCTGCTATGCTTCCAACGCGTTGTTGTTGGGCGCAAGGAGTTCACGACTGTGACTGGTCGCGGCTTTAACCTTCGCCGCACCGCACTGGGTCGATGGAAGAACTTTGTCTTTGTCTTGGTAGTACTACTGGCATTGATCGTAACGGTGGTTCCAACCATCTTCCTGGCGCTGGGGACCTTCATGAAGCTTTTTGGCTTCTTTGACGTCAGCGATCCCTGGACCCTAAATAATTGGCGCCAGGTACTTCAAGATCCCGTGATAGTGCGCTCTTTATGGAATACTCTCGTAGTAGCGCTGGGCAGTGCGATGGTCGGCGTGTTCCTGTATTCACTGATTGCCTATGTCATTGTGAAGACAAGTTTTACTTTCAGGGGGGTCCTTGATTTCCTCTCCTGGGTTCCTTGGTCCATCCCGGGGATTCTTCTGGGAATCGCGCTCCTCTGGACTTTTCTTGGCACAAGAATATTTATCCCGCTGTATGGGTCCGTCTACATCCTGATGATCGCGATGATCATAAAGAGTATGCCTATAGGAACACAGGTCATTAAAAGTGTGATGCTGCAGTTAGGGCGTGAATTGGAGGAGGCATCGATAGTGTCGGGCGCGTCATGGTTCTCTACCTACCGCCGTATCCTGGTGCCGTTGCTCTTCCCGGCGTTGGTTACTGTGGGACTGCTAGTGTTTATTTCGGCCGTCCGGGATATCAGTACGGTCGTGCTTCTAGCGACGGGTGAGACCAGGACACTTTCCTTGCTGATGCTTGAGTTCGCTACAGAAGGCCAGTTTGAAAAGGCAACGGTGATGGGTGTGCTGATAGTTGTCTTTGTCGGAACCGCGGCTCTTATTGCACGGAGTCTCGGGGGCCGTGTCGGTATGAGAGAATAGTCAGGGTAAACGGCGCGATTTGTAACAGATGTATGGTGGTGCAGGACAGAGGGCTAGGTAGATCGGCCGGGGTTTCACAGACGAGTATCCAAAGCGACACTTTTGTTCGAATGAGGGGTAAAAGCTTTACCGACTAGAAGGGCGGTTTCGAGATTGGCGGTGGTCCATCGGCAGGCGGGTAAAGGTCGCCCTTCGCACCACGATTGTGCTCCGCGCGAATGGAGGAAGCCATATAGCAGGATGCTGGAAAAGGCTACCAGCAAGGCCCGAGGGAGGGAGCGAAGGCCCCGGTGCGTACTTCCAGTACGTGAGGAGGTCTGAGCGACTGGGAGCGGAGCTGGTGGCTTTTTCAGGATCGGGTTTAGAGTGACGAGGAGGCTGATCATGGCCGAGATTCTTGGAATCGGGTGCCCCCACGGCCCACATATGCGGTTTACCGATGAGACTATGGCGAACTGTTATTTTCGTATCAACCTGAGGAACGCAAAGACTCCCGCGGCCCTCAGGGATCCGAAGAACTGGCCGGCGAAGATGAGAGCGGAATGGGGGAACGACGAAGGAGTGTCCGCTGCGCGGCGACACCGTGAAGAAGTGATCAGCGGGTTTCGCGCGGCGCGGCAGGCTCTGGACCAGTTCAATCCGGATTTTGTTTTGATGTTCGGAGATGATCAGTACGAGAATTTCAAAGAGGATATTCTACCGCCCTTTTGTGTCTACGCGTTCGATGAATTCGAGATCGGTGGCGGGAAAGGCGGGCGTCGTTATGAAATCGGGCCCAATGGAATTCTGAACACGGGTGTGTCAAACCTCGGCATTCCAATGGAACGTCCCCCCCAGCAGTCGAGAATCGAAGGTAGCAAAAAGATAGGAACCGTACTGGCCGGAGAACTTGTCAACAAGGGGTTTGACATAAGTTGGTCGTCCCAGTTCCATCACTCCACCGGCCTGGGGCACGCCTTCACTTTCACTTTAGATTACCTCG
>JAHKKJ010000668.1 GCA_020027655.1 Deltaproteobacteria bacterium
GTGGCGGCGAGCGCGATGTTCCTGCTCTGTCTCGGACTCACGGGACAAACCGCGGCGCAATCCAATTGGCAAAAAGAGTGGGAGAAGACACTTGCCGAGGCTAGGAAGGAAGGCCAAGTCAATATTTACATCTATCGCTACGAGCGGTTACTCGAAGACTTTAAGAAAGACTACCCTGGCATCAACGTCGTCTCCGTCACCGGCAGGGGCACTGAACTGACAACGCGGCTTATGTCAGAGAGGCGCGCCGGCAAATATATCGCCGACGTCTACAGCGGCGGCACCGGCGGCAACTACAACATCCTATACAAAAGCAAAGCTCTCGACCCCATCAAACCGGCGTTGATCCTTCCCGAAGTCGTCGATGAGTCGAAATGGTATGGCAAAGAGCACCGCTACGCAGACTCCGAGGGGAAGTATGTTTTCGCCTACCTGGGTAGTCCCAGTGATGCGCAGCTCGCTTTTAACTCTAATCTCGTTAATCCGAAGGAATTCAAATCCTATTGGGATGTCACGAATCCTAGATGGAAAGGCAAAATCGTCTCGCTCGATCCGCGGGAGGGCGGATTGGGCGCGACCATGCAGTTTTTCTACTATAGCCCCGAAATCGGTCCGGAATTCATAAGAAAGTTTTTTGGCGGCATGGATATCCAGTTCAGCAAGAATTTCCGCCAAATGACCGACTGGTTGGCCCAGGGTAAATATGCTATTTGCATGGGCTGTAAAGATTCAATGAGAGCCAAGAATCAGGGACTGCCTGTGGACGACTTCGACACTACAAGATGGAAAGAAGGATCGAGTTTCTCGGCGGGCGGCGGCTCGCTTAGCTTATTGAATCAGGCGCCGCACCCTAACGCGGCTAAAGTTTTCATCAACTGGTTTCTCTCGCGGAAAGGACAGATCGCCTTACAGAAATTGGGCGACACGGATGATCCGCCTAATTCGCGGCGGATCGATATCCCGAAGGACGACGTTCCCCCGACGAATCGTTTGGTGCCCGAGGGGAGATACTTCGACGTGGTCAAGCCCGAATACGCCGATACGAAGCCGATTTTCGATCTCGCGAAGGAGATCATGGCGGCGAACGAGGCGAAGAAGTAGGAGGGACTATGCTGACTCGTGAAGAAAATGAGATGTTGACTCGAGTTGGGCGGGGCACACCGGCCGGCGAACTGCTGCGCCGGTACTGGCAGCCCGTCGCCGCCGCGGGTGAACTAACCGATGAAAAACCGATCAAAGCCGTGAAAATTTTAGGCGAGGAGCTCGTTGTCTATAAAGACAAAAATGGAAGATACGGCTTGGTCGGGGAACATTGCCCGCATCGCAAGGCATCGCTAGCCTTTGGTCGAGTTGATGAACAGGGTATTCGCTGTCCCTATCACGGCTGGAAGTATGACCACACAGGAAAGTGTCTTGAACAGCCCGCGGAACCCGAATCCGGCGGATTCAAAGACAAGATCAAACATATCGCGTATCCGGTGGAGAAGCTCGGCGGGTTGCTGTTTGGCTATCTTGGACCGGAGCCGAAGCCGCTATTGCCCCGTTGGGACGTGCTCGCGTGGGAACACGGCAAACGTTGGATCGAGGTTCAGGAAGTTTTGCGCTGCAACTGGCTCCAGCCCATGGAAAACTCCGTCGACCCATCGCACCTCTACTGGCTGCATGGTGACACGGCGCACTTAGCTCCCACGATGGACCATTACGAAGAGGAACATGAATTCACGCCGTTCGAGCACGGTATTATGAAACGGCGCGTCACTCCCGGAAGAAAGCCGGGCGATCCCCCCATCGTCGATCAGCATCCGTTGTTATTTCCAAACACTTTGCGCCATGTGTTCAGAGAGAAACTGTTTAGCGGCAGGTTGCGCCATAATTTGCAGATACGGGTACCCGTGGACGATGCGCATACACAAGTGTTCGTCGTTTATTTTTCTCCCGGCGAGAGCGATCACTCGCCGGCGGATGGCGACGCGCCGTGGGAATACTTTCCTATCAGGGATGAGAAGGGCCAGTATCGCCTCGATCATGTGCTGGTTCAGGATGCGATGGCGTGGGAGACCCAAGGGGCGATCACCGATCGGACGCAGGAGCATCTCGGCGTGGGCGACGAAGGAATTATTATTTTTCGGAAGCTTTTGCACGAACAGATCGACAAGGTGCGAAAAGGGGGTGAGCCCCTCGGAGTCATCCGCGATCCGCAGATGAACCGGATAATCGAGTTCGATGTGATCAATGAGCGAATCGGTTTGGGGGGTTCGCAGCGGAGAGTGGCTTGAGCAGGAAAGTCAGATTCTAACGCTTAGAATGTTTAACAAAATGACTTTAAGAAAGTTTCTCCCGCCAAGACGCCAAGAACGCAAAGAAAAATCATTTTATATTTCTCCGAACTTGGCGTGCTTTGCGTCTTTGCGGGAGTCATCTTCTTCCAGCTTTTGCAATTCAACAAGCAAACCGAATTTCAAATTTCTTTGGTTAGCTTTTTCATGAGGAGTTTTCAATGGCAGTTGACCTAAGACCACAGGATCTTAAACCGGATAGAATCGACACTTACAAGAACTGGCAAGAGGAGCAAAAGATTCCAGTCGTGCGCGGCTTCTTCGTCGAGGATGTCAACAAAGTCGAACTCGAACACTGGGACCTGAAAGGCGTTCCCTGCTCTTTCGTTGTTCTCGATGGCACCGGCGGCACCAATGATGCTTACGTTTGTGAGATTCCGGCGGGTGGCAAGACCAAGCCGCAGAAGCATATGTACGAGGAGATGGTCTATGTGACCCAGGGCTACGGCGCGACCACGGTCTGGCAAAGAGACGGCAAAAAGCACACCTTCGAGTGGGGACCGGGGAGCATGTTTGCGATTCCGATCAACGCCGACTATCAGCATTTCAATGCGAGTGGCAGCGAGCCGGCGCGCTATTTCGCCGTGACCAACTGCTGCTTCATGATGAACTTGCTCCACAATGTCGATTATATTTTTAACAGCGACTACACTTTTTTCGACCGCTTCGATCCGCGCACCGAGGGCTATTTCAGCGGCCAGGGCGAGCTCACGGGACGGTTCTTTTTGACGACCAACTTCGTGCCCGACACCCACACGCTCAAGCTCACCGACTACAACGAGCGCGGCAAGGGCAGCACCAACATGAAGTTCAACCTGGCGAAAAACACCATGGGCGCGCATATCTCAGAATTCCCGGTGGGGACCTATAAAAAGGGGCACCGGCATGG
>JAHKKJ010000669.1 GCA_020027655.1 Deltaproteobacteria bacterium
TCAGAAGGGAATTAATTCTCGGTGGTATGCGCTGATCGGGGTCGCCGTCGCCGGCTTACTTCGTTGCGAGAGGTTCGTAGACGATTTGCGAGGGCCGTTGGATAAATCCTTCGCCCTTCAACTGGCCGCAGACTGGACGAAACTTCCTCTTACGGACGAGGAGAAGGCGGTTCTTTCTTATACCGAAAAGGGGACCCTCGATGAGGCGTCTGTGCGCCAACGAGATGTGGAGGCGCTGCGCCAGGCGGGCGTTGCCGATCGAGATATTCTGCTGATCGCAACAGCCATCGCATACCACAACTACTCGATTCGCATGGCCGCGGCCTTCGATGTGATACCCTGTTAGATATGAGGCTTTTCGATTTCCGAAGGAGTTCGCTTTGACGCTGACGACCCAGGCTGCTATTCCGTGATTTGCCGATCTAAGAACTCTTCATCGAGGTCTCCGTTTACGAGGAGGAACCCCCATGCAAATTTTGAAAGGCGACTTAAGCAACATCAAAGGAATTCCACCCAGCGGGTTGTGCGTCGGCGTTCATCGCGCCGGCGCCGTCCACCAGAAAATGGTCGCCAAGTACGGCGATCATCTGGCGGTTTGGTCGCTGAGACCGGATCTTGATTTCATTGCTTTCAAAAAAGAGGGTTTGGGAGAACAGGGGATTCGCTCCACCAACGATATGGAATCTATAAACGCCTCGGACGAAAGGCTCATTTATGGCGTGCGCGGAGCCCCGCCCGAGGTTAGGGAAAAAGCGCGCCAGAAAGGACTTACGCTGCTAGCGGATGCGACTTGTCCTTTTGTCACGCAGCAGGAAGAGGCGGAACTAAGCCTCCTGGAGGCGGGATGTCATCTCGTAGTTCTGAGCAGTCGAACGCATCACGGCATTCCCAGGCTTCAGGGGATTGCGCGCGACAAAGGGAAAGAGGTCTTCATCGTGGAGCGCGAAGAGGACGTTGATACGATTCGTCTCACTCGTTTCGAGCCCATAGGGGTGATCGTGCAGACGACCTTCTGGATGGAAACCTACAAAAAGATTATCGCTCGCATTCTCGAGCGTTTTGCCAACGTTCAGATTAGAAACACGGCCTGCATCGACTCGCTGCAGCGCCTTCCGGAAGTGGAGAAGCTCGCCAGAAGGGACTTACACTGCTGGCGGATGCGACTTGTCCTTTTGTCACGCAGCAGGAAGAGGCGGAACTAAACCTCCTGGCGGCGGGATGTCATCTCGTAGTTCTGAGCAGTCGAACGCATCACGGCATTCCCAGGCTTCAGGGGATTGCGCGCGAAAAGGGGAAAGAGGTCTTCATCGTCGAGCGCGAAGAGGACGTCGATGCCATTCGTCTCACTCGTTTCGAGCCCATCGGGGTGATCGTGCAGACGACCTTCTGGATGGAAACCTATAAGAAGATCATCGCTCGCATTCTGGAGCGTTTTGCCAACGTTCAGATTAGAAACACGGCCTGCATCGACTCCCTGCAGCGGCTTCCGGAAGTGGAGAAGCTCGCCAAGCAAGTGGACGCGATCATCATCTTCGGCTGGACCGAGGGAATGACGACTCGGATGGTCGAAGTCGCCCGCGCTTTCAATGCCTACGTGCACAAGATCGAAAAAGTCGATGATCTCAAACTGGAGTGGCTGCAGGGTAAGGAGAAAGTGGGAATCATCGGTGCTAATGAGACCCCGGATTGGATGATCAATGAAGCGATCGAGCGCATCAAAAGCATGGCGGCGTGAGTATGCCTAAAGTGACCTTTATACCTGCTGGACAGTCTTTCGAAGTCGCGGCGGGAACCACCATACTCGTTTCGGCGATCCGAAATGGTTTGCAGCTTCGACACGACTGCACGGAAGCGATTTGCGGCACGGACCGCGTAAAGGTCCTTTCCGGCAAGGAACGCCTCAGCGAAAAAACCGAGACCGAAGAGCTAACTCTCGAGATGATGAACGCCGGTCCGGACGATCGGTTGGGATGCGTTGCCCGGATTTTGGGCGATGTTGCTGTCGAACTGCCCGACTAAAAGAGAGGAGAATCAATGGTGGCACCAATGGCGATCTTAGCGCAACCGGATGATCACCGCGGCATTCTCGCGATGTCGGAGGCGGTGGATGCAATGCTCGAAGCCTTTCGCAATTGGGCGAAGGATCCTCTTGTTGGGGAGCTTCGGCGCCGCACGCACACCCCTAAGAACGTGAGAATTACGCTGCACCAAGGAGGAGCGCCGGCTTATGGCACGACGGGGATTATGACCCACGCCGAGCTTGTGCGAATTTTTGGCGACAAGCAAAAATATCCGCGCCGGGGGCGTCCGGTGCTGGTTCTTTATGACAGCGACACGGCAGCTCTGAAGCTGATTCTAATAGGAGAAATGCATCCCAAGGAGCTGCCGAACGCGAACAGCGTCGTCGCGCTGCCGACAGCCTGCGCCTCAATGATCGGCACCGACCTTCTCGCGCGAAAAAACTGCGCGGTTGCGGGAGTCTTTGGCGCCGGAGATCAAGCCAAGCATCATCTCCTGGCGCTAATGTGCATTCGAAAATCGCTAAAGAGAGCCCGCGTCTTCAGTCCAACCCGGGAGAATCGAGAAAAATTCGCAGTCGAAATGACCGCGATTCTGAGCATCGAAGTTGTCGCCGTCGATTCACCGGCAGAGGTTGTCGACGGAGCCGATGTGATTATCTGCGCAACCAATTCGAATATTCCGGTTTTCGATGGCGATTGGCTGGTTCCGGGCCAGCATGTGACCTCCATCGTTTCGAGCAATGTCGGATTATTGAAAAGAGGTTTGGTCAACCAAATGCGGCGCGAGATTGACGATCGGGCCTTGGAAAAGGCCGATATCCTAATGACCAATGTTTGGGGCCAGGAAGAGCTGGATAAAACGGCGGTCTTTTGGGAAGCCTCGCTCGATCGTCCGATCATCGCGCGAAAAATCGTCGATGCCGGCCAGATCATCCGGGGTGAAAAAAGCGGTCGAACCGAAGACTCTCAAATAACTTACTTCAAAAATTCCGCCTTTTGGGGAATCGGAGCCGCGGCCATCGGCGGGTTGATCTACGACAAACTTTCAAAGCAGCGCAAAGGATTGGTTCTTGATTTCGACCCGTACGAGTATTACGACGATTCCTGGACCGAGGATTAAGCTTGAGTCCATAAGACAGCTGCATAGACTCCAGGAGGAATATCAATGCGCGGAACAACACCACGACGAGAACAAGGCATGG
>JAHKKJ010000670.1 GCA_020027655.1 Deltaproteobacteria bacterium
GAGTCGGGGCCGTTTCACTATGGGCGGAGTGCATAGGATCACTCCGCCCCGGAGAAAGGTGAAACTCGAGCTATGCGGTCCGGCAATAATCATAGCGCCGTGTCTCCCTAACTAATTTAATTCTATCGACGTATTTAGCTCTATCAACGTGCCCCCGCCAATTTACGACAAGCCGTACCCGGAAAAATAACTCGGGACGACTCGTGTATGTAAAATGCATACAAAACATCAGTTCTAGGTCTTCGAAATCCCTTCAACGGCGTGCCTCTAACAAAATCTGTCTGCATTCAAAATTTACATTTAAACCAACTAATTAGCCGACTTCGGCGGCGACTTTGCCGTTTGGTACAGACGTTGCGTTTGGGAAAGTCCGACTATGGCGATCCATCCATCACAACCCGGATGTAAAGCACTGAGGTGTAAAGTAAAATGATGAAGTGTTGACTTCGGCTAGTTTCGCTTTGGCGAATCGTTCCGCCCTCATCGTTGGCAGCTTTCAAAATTTAGTTTCCTTGGTGAAGAGAAGAAAGGAGATCGTCATGACTAATTTGTACAAATTGACGCTTATACTTGGTCTCGGGACTATCCTAGTTGTTGGAACCGTAGGAACGCGGCTCTGGGCTTCGGCCCCTGGCGAGCAGGTGAAGGCAACGATCGATCAAGTGATGGAAGTACTTAGAGATCCAAAGCTCCAAGGCCCCACCAAGAAGGCCGAGAGGAGAGAAAAATTACGGCAGGTTGTTCTACCGAGGTTCGATTTCGCCGAAATGGCCAAGCGAGCCCTGGGAAATAACTGGAACCGCTACCCAGATAAACAAGGCGAATTCGTCACCGCGTTTACGCAACTCCTTGAGGACACGTACGCAGATCAGATCGAAGCCGCGAACGGCGATAAAGTTGTTTACCTGAACGAACGTACCGAAAAGGATTATTCGGAAGTTAATACCAAAGTGATTTCTCCCAAAGGTGAGGAAACGCCAATGACTTACAAACTTCATCCGGTGGGTTCCGATTGGAAGGTTTTCGACATCGTGGTTGAGAATATAAGCATTGTGAACAACTACCGTTCCCAATTCAACCGCGTTCTGAGCAACGCCCCCCTGGATGAACTGATCAAAAGGATAAAAGAAAAACGCTTTCAGAAGAGCAGCTAAGGAGCCGCCGTCATTGCCCCAGATTGCGTGGCACGCTAAACAATGTCTTCTTTCGCTGGGAGGTCTTAAAAGGCATCCCAGCTTGGAAAGTTTCACTGTCATTCAAAGATCCGAACCGCTTTCGGCAAGAGTGCGGATTTGGCAGAGCGCGACAAAAACTAAAAAACCGCTTGTAAAATGGATCTTCCGGTGAAAAAGTATAAGCAAGCCACATTCCGTAGTTCATTTTGTCCGTCCGGCCTATCGGATACGACGATGCCAGGTCGAAACATCGAGTCACAAAGAATTGTCATAGTTTCCAATCGTCTCCCTTTCACGGTCGTCCAAGATGGTGAGGGGATCCAATTCAGTGAAAGCGTGGGAGGCTTAGCGACGGGGTTGAGAGCGTTGCTGACCTCGGCCCAAAGTTCCCTATCCCGTGAATCCGAATTGATATGGGTCGGCTGGCCGGGAAGCACGATTGGGGATGAAATTCGTGATGAAGTCAGATCCAAAGCACTGTCGGAGTTTAACTGCTGCCCTGTTTTCCTCTCTGAGCAAGATCTGGAAAATTTCTATCAGGGTTTCTGCAATGAAACGATTTGGCCCCTGTTTCATTACTTTCCCACCTATGCCAGATACGACGAAGCCTACTGGGAGCAATATCGAAAGGTTAACGAATCATTTAGTGTAACCCTGCTGGACGCGATCCGCCCGAACGACACGGTTTGGATTCACGATTATCATTTGATGCTGCTGCCGCATCTTCTCAGAAAAGCCTTGCCGAAGCTTCGGATCGGTTTTTTCTTACATATTCCTTTTCCTCAGTTTGAGATCTTTCGACTAATTCCAGCGAAATGGCGCCGGGGACTTCTGGAGGGATTGCTTGGCGCCGACCTTATTGGGTTCCACACGCACGATTACGGGGAGTATTTTCTCCGATGCGTTCAGCGCATACTCGGTTACGGACACCACATGGGACAACTCACCATAGGCGGTCGCCCCGTAAAAGTTGGGGCCTTTCCCATGGGTATTGATTTTAAAAAGTTCCACGAAGCTGCGAATCATACGGAAGTTCAAAAAGAAAAAGAAGAGCTGGAAAAGCGTCTGGGAGACTCCAAAATCGTTCTTTCGGTCGACCGACAAGATTACTCTAAGGGCATCCTCCACCGTTTACAGGGCTTTGAAGCCATGCTGGAGACGAACCCGGAATGGCGCGGCAAGGTAACATTGGTCATGCTGGTTGTCCCCTCCCGAATCGGCATCGCAGATTATGAAGGGATGAAAAAGCGGATCGAAGAGCTGGTCGGGAAGATTAACGGTCGATTCGGCACTATCCACTGGACACCCATTATCTATCAATACCGATCGTTACCATTTCAGTCGTTGGCCGCAATGTACGCGATGAG
This sequence comes from Deltaproteobacteria bacterium, assembly GCA_020027655.1. Classification (GTDB taxonomy): domain Bacteria; phylum Desulfobacterota; class Binatia; order UBA9968; family UBA9968; genus DAIRFP01. The sequence goes on from JAHKKJ010000670.1 coordinate 2,543, forward strand.
CCACGTGGCGCTGGTCACCCCTCTCCGGGATGGAATGAATTTGGTCGCCAAAGAGTATGTTGCAACTCGCCACGATAAGACAGGTGTCCTGGTTCTAAGCGAAATGGCGGGAGCCTCCAAAGAATTACCCGAGGCGATTATCATTAATCCCAATAACCGGGAAGAGATTGCCGAGGCCTTGAAAACCGCACTGGAAATGCCTTGCGAGGAACAAATGCGGCGAAACGCTATCATGCAAAACCGGCTGCGCCGTTACGATGTCGCTCGTTGGGCCATGGATTTTTTGGCCGAGTTGCTTTCCACCAGTCCTGTCGATGAAGAGTCTCACGTGAAATGGCTCGACCCCTCCGCACGCCATAATCTGACCGAGCAATATCACCACAGCGTGCGGCGTCTTCTGATCCTCGATTATGACGGGACCTTGGTTCCGTTCGCGGCCTATCCGGAGGTTGCCAGACCGCCGCACAGATTGCTGAAAATCCTTCAGTCTCTGGCGGCGGATTCGCGCAATGAACCGCTTCTCGCCACAGGGCGGGACCGCGCCACCCTCGACCGATGGTTCAACGGGGTTTCCACGGGGCTCGCGGCGGAACATGGAGCCTGGATCAAGGAGCGGAACGGGGATTGGAAAATGCAGCAATCTTTGCCGCTGGACTGGAAACCCAGACTGCTTCCG
>JAHKKJ010000146.1 GCA_020027655.1 Deltaproteobacteria bacterium
CAAGACTGAAGGCACCTGTTCCAGTCTAGTTTTGATCTCGACGATCGCCGATAGAATTTTCTCGTTAAGGATCTCTGGCTTGATGAGACCCCGTGCGGGGTCGGTCATGAGCGAAGTGACGGGATTGTTGCTTTCGAACCCGACGCCTAGCTCGGCCAAGGCTCGTGTGACCCGCTCGATGTCGCGAAAGCGTGCGCCGATACCTGGACGCCCGAACTCGACGACGAAGCCCGCTTCTCCTTCGTTGACTCGGTTCGTGACGTCGTTCGTTTTCACTTCCGCGGTACCGCGCCCATGGATGCCGGTCGACTCGTGCGGCACCTGAGGATCGGAGAATGCGCGGCGGACGACTCGGGGCCAGCTCAACTCTTCCGGCACAATCGCATCCGTAGGGCAGATGTCGGGCTCCGGATCGAAACGAAAGCGGAAAAATTGCGCCGTCTTGCGGATCGCTCGCACGAATGTCGGGTTGAGGTGCTCCTTGGACATGCCGCGGTAGCAGGTAAAGCATTCCACACACTCGTCCGTATTGATGCGGGCCCGGTTGATTGACGGATCAATGTAAATCGCGCCCATTGGGCAGACCGGCAAACAATTGCCACAGGCAACGCACTTATGGGGATCAATTTTCATAATGGCAATCGTTTGTCGGCGGTCTCCAGGAGATAGGTCTCCGCCGCCGCCAGGCCGGCGCCGAGCGGCAGCTTCACCCCGAAGCTCTTTAACGCCATCTCGATTCCGCCCAAGACGCCCAGAAGCTCAAGCTCGTTGATGCTCCCGAGGTGGCCGATGCGGAAGAGTTTTCCTTTGACTTTGCCCAGACCCTTGCCGAGCGGAAGATCGACGAGCGTCAGCGTATGATTGATGAACAGATCCGAATCAAACCCTTCGGGCATCGATACCGCAGTCAGCGTATTGGAATATTCCGCGGGATCACGCGCGAAGAGTTTCAGAGTCATCGCTTCGATCCCTTTCCGGCAGGCGTCGGCCAGCCGCGCATGCCGGTAAAAAACATTCTCCAGCCCTTCTTCGGAGAGCATTTTTAGACTTTCACGCAAGCCGAACAACAGGGCGGTCGCCGGTGTGTAGGGGAAATGGCCGTCAGCATTGCTCTCGAGAACCGCTTGCCAGTCCCAAAACGAGCGCGCGCACCGGGCCGATCGGTTCGCCTCAAGCGCTTTTTCACTGACCGCGAGAAGCGCCATGCCCGGCGGCAGCATGAGCCCTTTTTGAGCAGCGGTCAGGGCGACGTCCAGTTTCCACTCGTCGAAGCGCAAGTCCGTGCAGCCCAGGGAACTGACTACATCGGCCAACAGAAGCGCAGGGTGGGCCGCGGCGTCCATGGCTTTTCGCACGGCGGCAAGGCTACTGGTAACGCCGGTGGAAGTTTCGGTTTGGACAATCAGGACAGCCTTGAATCGATGGTCTTTGTCTCGCTGCAGGCGCTCCTCAATCGCATCAGCCGGCACACCCGTGCCGTACTCGACTTCCAGCCTCTGCACGTCGATGCCGTGGGAGGTGGCGGTGCGGCAAAACAGGTCGCTGAAGTAGCCGTTCACACAGCCCAGCACTTGGTCACCGGGCGAAAGCGTGTTGACAATACAGCATTCCCATCCGCCGGTGCCGGAGCCGGGGAAGAGGAGAATATGACCTTCGGCCGTCCGAAATAGCGCTTTGAGTCCATGCAAAACTTCGCGTAAAAGGGCCGCGAATGTAGGGCCCCGATGATCGATCAGGGACTGTGACATGGCCCGAACAACGCGCTCTGGCACAATGCTCGGGCCTGGTATCTGAAGAAAGGGCCGGCCAGCCATAGGATGCGCGAACGCTATCTAATCTTTGCCAATGATGTCAAGTGTAGCGGATTAGGGCTCCGGCGGTCTTGAAGGTCGAAATCAGTATGGCTACCCATCACTGAAGCGTGACATCGCGGCTTTCAAACTTGAACGCATCCGTTCTAGGGAACGGGCCAGGTCTCCGATCTCATCATGTGATTCCATGCTGACGCTGACAGGTGTATCGAGATCGCCTTTGCTCATGCTGTCTGCCACGTGCCTCAAACGTCGGATGGGTCGAGTCATCACAGCCACAAGTGCGGAGGAGATAAGGATCCCACCTAGGACGATACCGGCAACGATTTCAATAATAGGCAGAACGCCGCGTCGGATCTCTCCCTCAACAAAATCTCCCCGTATTCCTAAGTGCGTGGCACCCACCTGTCCTCCGAGAATCGGAACGCTGGTCTCATAGACCATCTTTCCCTCCAATCGCAATGCCCGTCTTTGCATGTGAAGCCGCCCTTCGGGTGAGACCGTTTTTTTAAGTTCTGGCGGAAAGGTGCCGAGAGTATGGGCAATAACCTCCCCCTTGCCGTCCTCGATAAAGGCGTACTCCACTCCCTGCAGCAGGGCATACTTCCTGACTAAGCCGGAAAGGTCTAATACATTCTTTCTTACGACATGGGCCGCAGCAGCGTCACTCAGATTAGTGGCGATCGCCAAGGCCCGTTGGTCGAATTGATCCCGAAGCGCACCGCTGGTGAGTTGATAGACAACGCTAATGATCAACAGGCCCAAAAGCGTGATCAAGGCCGCAAGGCCTATGGTGAGCTTCCACGTCAAACTAAAACCAACCCACGAGTCTTAAATGCCATTGGTCCTCACGCTGCCCGTGGCGTATCGGCGGGGACAGAAATCTTCTGGCCAATGAATAAATAATGTGGATTTTTCATAGTTTCTTTATTAGCTTCGTAAATTTGCGGCCATTTGCGTGCATTGCCATAGTACTGGAGCGCCACGTGGCTGAGGGTGTCCCCAGCCTTCACTGTATATTCTGTTGATGCGGAAGAAGCCTGAGGGGAGCGAGCCAGTTTTTCCGTTTTCTGTTTGGGTTCAGAAACGATCGGTTTCTTTGGAGCGATCGGGGTTCCCTTCTCGGTCTTTGGCGGAGGAGAGGATGGGCGAGTTTCCCCGCTGGCGACAACTGGCGTCGCTTTATACAGCTTGTCAACAAATCCAGAAGCATCAAGTTCCTTGAGAAAGCTCATATCCACAAACTGCTCGGGCCGGGCTGTCTTAGCTTTAGGATCTTTCGCGGCTAGCTCCTGAAGTATAGTCTGAATTCCGCGCAGGGTCGGATAGGGTCTCTCAGGAACCAGATTGAGTGCGATGGCCTCATAGGTCTCTACTAGCGCCTCGGTGTCAGCGGTCTTCATATACTTCCGAAGAATTTCTATAGCCTCTTTGCGATGGGTCTTGAGATAGTGGATGGCTTCCACGGAGGCCTTCACCACATTGCGCACGAGATCGGGCCGGGACTTGATCAAATCTCGCGTGGTTGCCATTGCGGTATATTGGTATTCGAGCCCCAGCATCTGGAGATCGGCCAGGACATTAAAGCCCAACTTTTTTGCCGTGAGAGTCAGCGGAACCGCGATCATCACCCCCTGGATCTTGCCTGATTGAAGCGCGGCAAAGCGCGCCGGCTGGCTGCCGATCTCGATTAGAGTCACGTCCTTGCCCGGTTCCAGCCCGTATTTATCCAGAGCATAGCGCATCGCGAAATCGGAGGAGGATCCTGGCTGGCTCACAGCGACAGCCTTCCCTTTTAGCTGATCCGGCCGGGTGATCGTCTTGTCGACGATGAACTGGTAATCGAGGGTGTTAAGAAATCCCGTCACTAGGACCACTGACGAACCCCGAAGATTACTCTGCACGACAGGAGCGCCGGCTACCACGCCGAACTGCACCTGGCCCGACGCCAGCGACTGGACCGCCCGGGGTCCACCCTCGATAAAGATGAATTCAACATCCAACCCGTTTTTACGGAAGAACCCCGCGTCGTAGGCGATCCACCCCACCAGTTGGCTGCCTGAAATAGCGCTATAGGCGATCCTGACTTTTTCGAGTCGGCTTCCTGTGGGTTGATCGGCTGTTTGAGCCAGCCTGGGGAAAACAATTCCGAGCGCGGAGAGGAGCACAGCGAGCCAGGAAAGTTTTTTTTGATATTTCACCTGATTCATAATTCCTCCTCAATCATAATCATCGTCAGTCAACGAGTTTATTGTTCAAACGAGACTTGCGGGTCTTCTCTGTCATACATTTCACCAGTAATCCACTTGTCTCGAAACTTCGTGCCCCAAAACAAAAAGTCCGGCTGGATTAGACCGGTCCAGTCTCCTGTATAGCTAATCGAAGCTTTGGCCGGATCCTCCCTGACCCGGCGGAGATTAGATGGCGTAAAAATAGGGCAGGAGGCGTACTGACGTCAAGTGGCAACAGGTGTCTATTTCTAACCCCGACTGTCCTCACCTGTCCACATGTCCTTGAACGCGATTCTTGCGGCCGCGGCGGATAAACCCATACTTTGAGGAATCGGCCCCAATCATCCTTATCAGGGGACCAGAAGAATGGTACCACGGGCGATGGCGCTGTCATGGTTCCGGAGACGGACTATGCGGTTGGTTTCAAGATGTAACCGTAGGTGCGGTTGCTGCGGTCTTCACCATCCTTCTTATAATTTTCCTTGATCTGCGCAAAACGATCGTTTTCGAGAGCCGAACGCTGCTTCGGCGTGAAGTTGTATAGCCGCGCGTTGTTGTCGCCGAAGATCGCCTTCTTGACTTGGCCGTCCGCTGGACCCATCGGCGTGAAGCCGTACTTCTTCTGCATCTCTTCTGGAATCTCGAGCCGGCGCAGCGCTTCAATCTGCCACTGCGGCGAGCCGGTCCAGACCGCGTCCGATCCCCAGCAGACATGATCCGCGCCGAGCCCCTTGATGAGCGTCCCCATCGTGAAGGCGCAGACCCGCGGGTCCGCCATGGTGCTCTGGGCGAAGATCTGCCCGAGGTCGCCGTATACGTTCTTTACGCCATACTGGGCGGGAATCTCAGCGAGATCGTTGACCCACTCAACGCGACCGGTGCGCTGCAACTGCTCCCAGGCCTGTTCCACAGTGCCGCCGCCGGCGAAACGGTAGCCAGAGTGATAGATGATAAAATTCAGCTGCGGCCAATCCTTCGCCGCTTTACCGACGTCCGCCACGGTGCAGTAGCCCAATAGATGTGGGAACTTGTTTTCAACTTGTGGCGGAAACAGGCCCTTGTGGATGCAGACGTTCACCACTCCCGGATGTTCCTTGCTCCATTTCACGAGCCTCTCGTAGAACGGATACATGAGCTTCTCGTCATCCAGGCGATAGGGATGCTTTGCGAGATGCTTGTTGGTGTTGTCGCCGATCGTGTAGCCCTTCCACGAATCGGGCTTGAGCTTCTCCATTTCCTCGTCGACCTTGTCAAGCCAGCCCGGCCAGCCCGGCGTCATGATCGCGTGCGAGAACATGCGCTTTGTTCCCGCCTTTTTATTGACGTTGGCGCGTGCGTCGAACTTCATCTGGTTGGTGAGGAACCAGTCACGCGGCTCCTCGGACGCCGAGCCGCTGATGCAGGCGACTTGGGTGTCGCTGTCGAGGAACACTTCCTTGAAGTAGTTAGCGAACTTGAGATCCTCTAGGGTTTGAGGTTTGCCCTGCAGCGCCGGGTTCCAGCCGGCTTTGCCCACCGCTTCGCGCTGGCGCACGAAGTTCATAATGCGAGTGTCGTCGCGCAGAAAGTGGGTATGCATGTCCATAATAAACTGCTTGGACAGCCCCTGGGCGCGCTCGCCCGCCATTTCAGGTATGGCCGCCTCGGCCCGGCTTACCTCGTAGAGTGGACCGTAAGTCTCGTTCATGGCGACAAAGGCCGCCGCCATACCGGCGGCGGTCTTGAAAAAGGCCCGCCGGCTCATGCCCTGATGGCGCGCCAACTCGTTGCCGTATTCCTTGATCCGCGCCTCGAACTCGCGTTGCTTCGCGGTCTGCGCCGCCGGCATGAATTCGTCGCTGGACACCGACTGGGTCGGGATCGGCGAAGGAAAAGCTGACGTCTCCGCAGGCAACAATTGCTTCAGTTCTTCAGAGCTCAATAAACCCATAACGATCTCCTTTGTTTAGAATGACCGGAAATCACGTCCAATCTTTTGGAGCTGGCCGGGGGATCCAGGACTGACAGCGGAGTGACCGGATCCATAGATCCAGCCGCAAGGTGTGGACATAAAATAGGTCTAAAAAGTTTGCGCGTCAAGGCGAATTTCGATGGCGAGTGGGATCTGCCCGCCCCTCCTCTACTATTTTAGTTTTTCCGCAAAGCCGCTTTTCTTGATCTCATCAAGCACGGACTGCGATTGACCCCACGTATAGGAGGAATATCGATTTCGTCTCTGTGCCTAACATCCGTTGACTTCCCCGGGATTCCATCAATCTTTAGAAACATGTCGACCGCCATTGACGCCTCCCTGCGTTCAAAATGCGCATCGAGCGGTGATTTCCTTTGTGGTTACGCAAACAGCCTGCTAAGTGAGCCAGTCCAAATTATAGAGCCTAACTGCATTGGAGAAAGTGAGCTTACGGCGCAGATCATCGTCAAGATGGCCCAGGGTGTCTCGAATAAACATTTGCGAGTCGGGAAAAACACCGTCGGCATGGGGATAATCCGAAGCCCAACAGAAACTGTCGGCGCCGTATTCTCGCGCCAGCAGCGCGCCAACCTTGTCGTCTTGAAAGGTGGCCCATACCTGTCGCCGGAATAATTCAGTTGGTCGCGTGGTGATTAAGTCCTTGTAGGCACCCTCATCGTACTTGCGGTCCAGGCGATCGAGAATGTAGGGTATCCAGCCGATGTGGCTTTCCGCCATGACAACCTTGAGGGCAGGGTGTCGTTCCAAAGCCCCGCATAGAAGGATAGCGACGAGACACTCATCGGCTTGCATGGCGACGACGGCCTGGTGCGTGGCGGCAGAAACGCGCGGGAGATTGCCCTTGAGCTTTTCTGCAACGTTGGTGGGACCGCAAGTTGTCGTTCCATGGCCCACGCCGATGTGAAATGATAATGCCACCTCATTCTCTTCGGCAGAGGCCCACAACGGTTCCCACATGGTGTGCCATATCGGCTGCGGACCATTGAACCAGTCAAACATCGCGCCCCGAAGACCCAGTCCGTGTTTACCGATCCTTCGAAGCTCTGCCCTCGCCGCTTCCACCGAGCAAGCAGGAATATTGCCGATCCCAATGAATCTTTGCGGGTTATAGGTGCAGAACTCTGCGATGAAATCGTTGTAAGCGTGATAGGTCGCGGCAATGACTTCCGGATCTTTGATGCTGTCTTCAACAAAGCGAATGCCGTAGATGACCTCGGCGTAGACTCCGTCCAGATCCAGGTCGGCGAGCCTCAGCTTTGGATCAGGCGGATGGCTGGGTTGCCATCCGGACTCTGCCATTCTTTTGCCTCGGTAGGTACTCATCTGTCCCCGCCCCATCCACGCGGCGTGACCTCCCATAGCAGAGCCGTCTCCCACCCACGTCGGCTTGCCGTCGATAGGGATAACTCTGGGCACTCTATCCCTTAGATGAGCCGGCGCCCGAGACGTAAAAGTGTCCACGGGCAGATAGAACAAATCCATATGACCATCAGCCGAGATAATTTTACTTTCCATGCGGCACGCCCTCCCATATTTGAGCGCAGGCTTATCACTGCCAACTGTCAGCCGTCAACGGTCAATATGAAAATGTCTCTTTTGACAAGAGGCGGTGTCGGTTGACGGTCAATTTCGGAAGGATCATCGCGCCAAGCATGTTCTGAGCAGTAAAGTCGAAGGGGACGCCAAGAGGGCAAAGAAAATAATACTTTTGGTTTCTAACTTGGCGGCCTTTGCGTCTTTGCGCGAATCATCGCTTGTCTGATTTTTAAATATGTTTG
>JAHKKJ010000671.1 GCA_020027655.1 Deltaproteobacteria bacterium
GCCGCGATAGTCAGCCCGCAACGTTTCAGATAGTGAACGCCATCCCTGGGTTACGACTACCGTGACTGTGAAAGCAAGGCCGAAGCTGCCTTTGAGGAAGAGAAAAGTCGCGGCTAGACCCGCCAGAATGTAAGCTAGGGACGTCATCGCCTGGATGGGAACTACCTGCATGCCGTCCATCCCGCTGGCGTAAGAAATCTTTTTCATCTTACCCGAGAAGACGAAGTGCCGACGCCCGAGAAGCTTTTGGAGAATCGGGTGAGCTTTGGAAATCGACACACCGTAGCAGCAGCCGAAGCTGATGCATGCCAAACGACCGAGAGCTTCGCCAAAAGTGTAGGCAGTCATCACCGCAGCCAACGCCGGCACAATAGGCATGGGGCGCAAGCCTATCTCCGGCAGCACCAGGTTAAACAAATAAAGAACTATGGGAGTAACGAAAATCCCAACAAAAAAGGCGCCTGCAACCGTGAACGTGCAGGATTTGCCTTCCACGAGCCGCGCCACCCATTTGGCGGCAGGCAAACAAAGCAGCAGTACCGCAAGAATGAGTGCTAGGGTAACGGTCGTCGGAACATGCAAAGAGCCTAAGAGAACGATGAGCAAACCGACACCGAAGACCAACGCATTAGCCGTGAGCAGACCATAGTATGTGAAATTGAGTCCATGCCAACGACCGCTGGAGTCTTTCATAATCGGGACGGAGGCGAGAAACTGCCAACGTTCATCCGGCAGACGCTTAAATGCCCAGGCGGCCAAGCTTCCCAGAAGTAAGCCCAACGCCAGCACAAAGGCTTCGCTAGAAATCATTGGAACCTCCTTTTTCTCGTTTGCCATGGCCGATCGTAGAGCGAACCTTGATATCGGTTTCGACCAGAGGTCTACCCAGGCCCTCCGAGTATCGGCTCTCAACGTCGGTGCGATACAAGTTGCGGATGAGATCTTGGGAAAATTCCACGCGGTCTTTTTGAAACAGCAATACCGTGGTGCTGCTTCCCGGCCGGAAGAGACTCTTGGGATAACCGCGCTGAAGAAACATCCCGACCTCAACTGGCTGCGGGTCTTTGTATTCCGATCGGCTGTAGCACTGGACGATATCACCGACCATGAGGGCGACGACCTCGATCATCGCAACCCATCCGACACCCGTACCGCCGTTGACATCGGTGTTGATCACAGTCACGACTCTTTTGTTCTTGGAATAGGGAGTCGCCAAGCTCACGACCGGCCCGGGGTTACACGAGTGGTAGTCCCCTTCATTCTCATAGAAGTCACAGACGACACCCGCCACGGGAGTGTGATTGTAATGATACTTCTCGGGCGTAAGTCTGCAGATGACAAAATCACCGCCGTGAAACGCGCGGAGCCATGAGGTCTTGTTCGAACCTAGGAGTTCCTCATACTCGAAGAACTTTCCCTTCAGAAAAAGGCTGGAGGTATCTTTGAAGGAGCCGATGAGAAGTCTCGAATCGGAGGGGGAAACAACCGCCGACGAATGTTCACTCATCGGGCGCCATTGCCAGTAGCGAATTCGCCGCTCAAAAACTTTTCTCGCTGAATCCAATTCCTCCGGCCTGTCGAGGCATTCGCTCAAATTGATGGCACAGTTTTTCAAGAAACGCCGCATGCCAGAAACGCTTTGTCCCAACGGAAAATCATAGTTTACCCAGCCCAGAAACCCGGAGAACCACTGGCTTCCAAGCAAGTGATAAACAAACGGTACCTCTTCGCGTTTTTTGCTATAAAGATAATTAACAATCCAATCGCCGATGGGACGTTCCGAGCACACCTGTCCCGTATCCCGTTCTACGTAGTGATGCTGGTTAATCTTCAACGTTAAGTCTCCTTTGCTTGAATTGGCGCCGTATCGGTTTCGTCTTGCTGGTGCTACGCTCGAAAACGATGTTTTCAGTATTTTTCCGTATAATATTAGACAGAATTGCTAAGCCTGGATGAAAAAGAAGTTAGCTTCTCGTGAAATCCGAGAGGATAAGAATCAGTAGGCGGGTTCCAGGATGTAGCCGACCGGAATAGAGGTCTGATTGAACTACCCAGCAGCAAGCTGACGGGGTATCAGAGCATGGCGATGAGAATTTATCCCAAAGTCGTCACCCCCGAATGTTTTAGTCGGGGGTCCAGTTCCCGTCTCGCCTGGATTCCCGATAGAAGCATTCGGGAATGACGGAATCTAATCAGGCTTACGAACGGTTTGTTTCAAGCGGGCGCGAATCCTTAACACAATGTTCATCTGCTCTTAACACTTACGATCCCTGGGCTACGTTAAAAGACACTGCCCAAACTTGCGGCCCTGGAAGAACGCAATCGTGATCGATTTTGCTTCTTAGTTTTCAGGCCTGTGTGTGGACGATAAGATATGGAGTCAAATATCTATCTCAATCGTGAGCTGTCATGGCTGGAATTTAACCGGCGTGTTCTTGAAGAGGCCCAGGACGAGAATGTTCCACTTCTCGAAAGAGTTAAATTCCTTGCGATTTTTAGTTCCAATCTCGATGAGTTCTTCATGGTTAGAGTGGCGCGCCTGAAGCGGCAGATCAGGGATGGCATTGAAGGGATCGGGCCCGATGGGCTGACGGCGGCCGAGGCTTTAACTGCGATCTCCCGCAGGGTTCACCAGCTGGCCGAGGAGCAGCATCTCTGTTTCCTTAACACGATTCTGCCGCAACTGACTGCTGAGGATATTCATTTGGTGCGCCCGGAAGAAATGAGCCGAGAGCAAGAAAGGTTTTTGGAAGAGTTTTTTCACAGAACGCTCTATCCCATTGTGACTCCGCTGGCCATCGACCCCGGCCATCCCTTTCCCTATTTGGCCAATCGTTCCCTCTGTTTGGTGGTATCTCTACGAGCCACCAGCGTGTCGCGCTTACCTTACGCGGATCTTTCCATTGTTCATATTCCGAGCCAAGTTGTGCCGAGGTTTATCGCGCTTCCGGCAAAAGAAGGACAACATGCATTCATGCTTTTGGAAGATGTCCTGCGGCATTATCTCCCGCGCCTGTATCACGGTTTCGAGCTGCTTTCGACTCATGCGATCCGTGTCACCCGGGACGCGGACTTTGGTATCTCCCGGCGGCGCGACGAAACACTGCTCATGAGCATCGAGCAAGGCGTTCGGGAACGCCGCATGGGAGATGCGGTTCGTTTGCAATACGATCCCGAGCTTGCAAAAGAAATCGTGGCGCAA
>JAHKKJ010000672.1 GCA_020027655.1 Deltaproteobacteria bacterium
AAAGAAGGCGTCGACGTTCGTTTGTACACGATCATCTACGAAGCGGTGGCCGATGTCAGGGCGGCGATGGAAGGATTGTTGGAGCCGACTTACCGCGAGCAAATTCTGGGTCGCGTTGAAGTTCGCCAGATCTTCAATATCTCCGGCGCGGGTGCAGTTGCCGGCTGCTATGTTGCTGAAGGAAAAGTCCAGCGCGGTAGTTTAGTGCGGTTGCTGAGAGATCAGGTGGTCGTGCACGAAGGCAAGCTAGGCAGCCTGAAACGTTTCAAGGACGACGCCCGTGAGGTAGCCGCCGGTTACGAATGCGGTCTCGCCATCGAAGGCTTTCAGGATGTCAAACAGGGGGATGTGGTCGAAGCCTACGAGAAAATCCCGGTCATAAGGCGGATCGCGACCAGCGCCGGGGGACGAGAAGCGTCGCACGTGGGCAGGGGATAAGCGATAAGCCGACGTCATTACGAATCATCCGCCGCCTCAATGGTCGTGGGGGTTCTCAAGCTCAACCTGCTGCTCCCCGAGAATCACTCCTTGAAGGGGAAGCGAGGGGTGCTGAAAAGAATCCAGGCGCAGGTGGCGAATCAATTTAATATCTCCGTTACTGAATGTGGCGACCAGGATCTCTGGCAAAGCGCGGTCCTAGGCTTCGGCGTGGTCGGCACAAGTCAGCCAATCCTAGAAGCGACGCTCCAGAATGTCGTGGAATTTGTCGACGCTATGGGGTTGGCCGAGGTGGGACGGGCCGAAACCGAGTTCTATCATTGCTGACACTTAGTTATTGCGCATGGATTACCAACGTTCGGATCGTGTCGGAGATTTGCTGGTGGAGTTGATCGCGGAATTACTGAGAAAGGAAATCCGCGACCCTCGTGTCGGCCCGGTTACGATCACGGCTGCCAAGGTCAGCAAAGACCTGCGCCATGCGCGGATCTATTTTAATCTTTTCGGTGGCCGGGAGAATAAGAAAGAAGTGCTGGCAGGCCTGGCAAGCGCTACTGGATTCATTCGTTCAAGGATCGGCAAACAATTGAAGCTCCGATTTGTCCCAACCATCGAGTTTTTCTACGATGAGACTCAAGATGAAGCCCAGCGGATCGAAGATCTGCTGAAACAGGTCAAGCAATAGCGCTTTGCTTTCATCAATTTATCATCACGTTCCAGTGCAATCGTCGTGACGAAGAGTGATCTCGTGGTGGATAACGGTCTCCTTTTGATCGACAAGCCAGCAGGCCCCTCCTCGGCTCAGGTGGTGCACCGGGTCAAGGTTCTGTTGCGAGCGAAGAAGGTCGGTCATCTAGGCACCTTGGATCCCTTTGCTTCAGGATTGCTGCTTTTAGGAATCAACGAAGGAACCAAGGTTGCTGACATATTCCTGGGCGCCCCTAAGAGCTATCACGGTATTATGGTCTTGGGAGTGGCAACCGATTCCCAAGACGCCACCGGAACTGTTGTGCAAGTACGAGCGGTGCCGACTATAGGAAAAGTCGAACTCAGAGATCTGGAACAGCAATTCTCCGGTGATCTGCGCCAGGTGCCGCCGATGTTTTCGGCGTTAAAAAGGGAAGGTGTGCCTCTCTACAGGCTGGCGCGCCAGGGCAAAGAAGTGCCGCGCGAGCCCCGGTCCATCAGAGTTGAAAAACTGCGACTGAACAAGTTGGGCAACCATGAGATCGAAATTGAGTTGACCTGTTCTCGTGGAACTTATGTTCGGACTCTGGCGGCCGACATGGGGAAATCGCTCGGTTGTGGCGCACATCTAAAGAGCCTTTGCCGCATCGCATGCGGTCATCTGACGCTAGATCAGGCGGTGACTTTGGACGATCTTGAGCGGCGCGATCCGAGCATGACGGTTCCTCTCCTGTCTCTGGAAAAAGCCCTAGGCCATCTTCGGGCCATTACCTGGGAAAACCAATTGCTGTCTCGACTCCGACTCGGGCAGCAAGAAATCTTGAGGCGGCTAGACAAGCCGGTCGAGGGCGAGAAGCTGGCTCGTATCCTTGATCCTCGCGGAGGGCTGGTTGCTTTGGTGGAGTGGATTGAAGATGTCCCGCAGGGCCGCTGGCGGCTCATTCGAATATTTAAGGTATAGGTACTCTGGTTGACATCCCCGTTCTCAATCGGATAGTTTCAAAAGTCTGGAGCAAAACTGGAAAGGGAGAAATTGACGTCATGAGTAATGTAACAGGGACAGTAACGTCCAATCCCCAGGGCCAAAAATGGGTCAAAGATGTGGCTGCGCTATGCCAGCCTGACGAAGTTTTTTGGTGCGACGGATCGGAGGAGGAAAAAGAAGAGCTGACCCGAATCGCCTTTAAATGCGGCGACCTCATACCGTTGAATCAAGAAAAGTTACCCGGTTGTTATTTGCATCGCAGCGCGCTCAACGATGTCGCGCGCACGGAGAATTTGACTTTCGTCTGCACGCCGACTCAGGAAGAAGCCGGCCCCAATAACAATTGGATGGCCCCGGCCGAATCCTACGACAAACTATCGAAAATTTATGCCGGCTCCATGCGCGGGCGCACGTTGTATGTCATTCCGTTTCTCATGGGCGCCCCGGGCTCGTCGTTCAGCAAAGTTGGGATTCAAGTGACCGACAGCGTCTATGTCGTGCTCAACATGCGCATCATGACGCGCATGGGCAAGGTTGCGCTCGATCATCTCGGCGATTCCGGCGACTTTACGCGTTGTCTGCATTCCAAGGCCGACCTCGACATCGAGCGCCGCTTCATTTGCCATTACCCTCAAGACAATACGATCTGGAGCGTCGGCTCGGGCTATGGCGGCAACGCGTTGTTGGCGAAAAAATGCCTGGCGTTGCGCATCGCCAGCAAACTCGGCCATCAAGAAGGCTGGCTCGCCGAACACATGCTGATCGTCGGCGTCGAAAGTCCTGATGGCGAGATCACTTATATCTGCGGAGCGTTTCCGAGCGCCTGCGGCAAGACCAATCTTGCGATGCTGGTGCCGCCGGCGACCATGAAGGGCTGGAAGATCCATACCATTGGCGACGATATTTCGTGGCTGCGTATCGGACGGGACGGCAGGCTTTGGGCGGTCAATCCGGAAGCCGGTTGTTTCGGTGTGGCGCCCGGGACCGGGTCGAACACCAACCGCAACGCCCTGCGGACGGTAACGAGGGACACCATTTTCACCAACGTGGCGCTGCGACCCGACGGAACCGTGTGGTGGGAAGGGCATGACG
>JAHKKJ010000673.1 GCA_020027655.1 Deltaproteobacteria bacterium
ATAACAAACGCGACAACCATCAGTCTGTAGAACAGGCCCCAGATCTCCACCCTGTGTATGATGTATCGCTCTGTCGACTCTTTTCTCCGAAGAAATTCTACCGACGAAAGCAAGATAGTTTCCCTGGTTTTTTTTGTACTCATAGAGATCCAGCGGAAGGCCGTGATAAATTGTTCCTTGCCAGTTGACCCAAGGCAAGGGAGTTCTTTGCGCATTCGAAATAGAGACCACCGGCACGTCAGTGAACTCACGATACAGTGGAACTAAATCCGGCAGATCGAGCCGGCCATGTAGCGTCGTGAGGTGGGGCACGTCGATTCTTTTAGAAAAAGGATAATGTAAGTAATCGATGTGGAAGTGGATGATATCAAAGGAGGCGGCATTTTGGAAAACTTGCTCCAACTGCAAAAAGTGATATGCCACTCGGTCCTGGCAAGCGAGGTCCAGCCGGAGCGAACGATCACATGGCGCAATTAAACGGCCTTTAGTGAGCGAGTCGCCGCTCGCGAACAGAGTTAAGCAGTGACCTTGTTTGATCAGTTCTTCAGTAAGATAGGATACAATGCGTTCGGTTCCTCCGTAATAGAGCGGAGGAACGCGTTCGTAAAGCGGTGCGACCTGTGCGATTCTCATGGTTATTGTGACTCTCCGGTTTCATCGGTTTGCTAGGTGATGACCAAGCACTAGTACAAGGTCGCAAACTCCATACCATTCGAACCAGCGCTGAGTAGTTGAAAGTGACCCGAGGAAAAACTAAGTGAACCGCAGTTTTTTCTGATGAAAAAAAAAGCCTGCAATAAACTGATTCTTAAATCGCCGGCTACTGTTAGAAAAATCCGCACGCCTGTGCTCCATTGTGAGCGATTTTATCGTACTTCCATCGTTCTGGACGTGACCGACTCGATGTCACTAGCTCATTTCGTTGCGGCCGCAAGTGCTGCGTCGGCGCTGAGTTCCTCACTACTACGGGGGAAGTTACCGATCAGAGCTTTAAGTGCGTAAAGCTCTCGATCAATCTCTTCACGGGTGCGCACGCGGAGCCTGCGCAGCACGGGCACCGGAGGACACCAACCTTGGAGTCCGTGTAGCAGAAGGAACGAGAGCACAAGACCCGGCAACATAATCCAGCGCCTATCAACCGTGACACTTAGCGCGATACCGGTCAGCGAAAAAGACGCCGCCATTGTTTCCAGCACACGCTCAATGTCCCATTCGTGCTCCAACTCCCAAATACGCCGGGCAATTTCCTCCGGCGACTTATCCGAGTAAAGACGCACGTTTTCCTCGATCCGCTGATCAATACGCCAATTTACTTCCGTGGCAGTGTTGGCTCTCACTCGCTCGGGCTCTGTGTTAATTGACATGGCGGTCTCCTTTCATTGCGTGCATTTGCTGGCGAACACAACAAGCAAATGGGCAAGACAAATGCCAAATATTCTTTTCAAAGGCGTGGCGCCAAAAAGAAATCTCTGGAAGCTAAAAATTTTGGCGCTCAGTTCTTCGGTATAGCCGGGCAAACCGGCAATTGCAGGGGCTTTCAATGGGATAAGGGCGGCGCTTTAACAGGAACAGGTGTGCCCTTCAGATATTCGGTTCGCAGGAAGCGCCGTCGTCATCCCGGGGAGTGTGACATTCGACACACATGGCGACCTGTTGGGCGATATATTTGCCGCGTCCAATCAAATCTGCACCGGCAGACAAGGACTTTGATTTGACTTGTGCACCCGCCAGGAGTGTCGGAAACGAAGCAAACCCATCGCATCCTCTTGAAAGTCAGAGCGCTGGCGGTATTCTACGGTACCAATGGCTGAACGCGATTATTATCAGACCCTCGGTGTCGATCGGACTGCCTCTAACGATGAGATTCGCAAGGCGTACCGCAAACTGGCGCGAAAATATCATCCCGATATCAATCCAGGAAATAAAGAGGCTGAGAATAAGTTCAAAGAGCTCTCGGTCGCCTACGATGTTTTGAGCGATTCGGATAAGCGAAAGCTTTACGACGAATTCGGTGAAGCAGGGCTGGCCGCTGGCTTTGACGCCGAGAAGGCCCGGAGTTACCAGCGGTGGCAGAACCAGTCGGCCGGCGCGGGCGGCGGCTACGAATACAACGTGGACGATCTCGGCGACATCTTCGGTGATCTAGGCGGTATGTTTGGAGGCGGCCGGAGAACACGGTCCGGCCCGGCGCGAGGTGAAGATATCGAGGCGGCAATGGATATCGATTTCCTTGACGCCGTGCGCGGTTTTCAGACATCACTGACCTTGCAGCGGCGTGTCGAGTGCGAAACCTGTCACGGCGCTGGAACTAAACCGGGAAGCACCCCCACTACGTGCCCCGAGTGTGGAGGCTCCGGCGGCAAGCCGGTAGTCCAGGGACCGCTTCAGTTTCGCGTCAGCTGTCCGCGATGTCAGGGAAGCGGACAACTACCCGGAGATCCATGCACCACGTGCGGTGGAACCGGACGGATCCTGCGGGCAGAAACGATTCGGGTCAACATCCCGCCGGGGGCCGAGGCTGGAAAGCGGATTCGTCTGCGCGGCAAAGGTGAGGCGGGTGTGCGAGGAGGACCAGCCGGCGACCTTTACATCTTGCCGCGAATCCGGCCCCATCCAATACTGACGCGCTCAGGCCGAGACCTGTCCATGGATCTGCCCATCACGGTCGGAGAGGCTGTCCGAGGCGCCAGCATAGAGGTGCCCACGCCGGTCGGCATCGTAAAAGTAAAGATTCCAGCGGGAGCGCAAAGCGGCCAGCGCCTGCGCATTAGAGGCAAAGGAGTTCCGGCGCACGGAAGAGAGCCGGTGGGAGACTTGTATTTGCATCTGATGGTACGGGTGCCGAAAGATGAAATTGCCCAAGATGTTATCGAGAAAATTGATCGGGCTTATAGCGAAGACGTGCGCAAAGACCTACGCTTGTAATGAGCGGAGCCATGACACGTAAATATCTTCGAATTACAGAAGTCATCAAGATTTGTAACGTTCCTCAGGAATTTATCGACACCCTGGAGCGGGAGCGCATAGTCGAGCCAATCATGCGGCGTAAGCTAAAAGTTTATTCTCCCGATCAGGTCGATCGTGTTCGGGTGGCCCATCTCCTGATCGAAGAGATGGGGGTGAACCTGGAGGGAGCCGAGGTCGCTCTTCACATGCGCGAGCAGATGATCGCCATGCAGCGTCAGTTTAACGAATTGTTGC
>JAHKKJ010000147.1 GCA_020027655.1 Deltaproteobacteria bacterium
TTGATCCACCCACCCGATCACAAATAAGAATGATTCACTGTGCTTTAGGGGACGACCGGCTGCACAAAGAATGCGGAGAAATCGGCAAAAGCATTTCACACTTGGTGGTGTTGGTAATTGAAGACAGTGAAAAAGATACCTTCGCTTCTACTCGAGAACAGATATTGATGTTGAAGAGAGCGCTTCAAAAGCACGGTGATCGGGTTGAGATCGTGGCCTCAACGAAAGCAAAAGCGGAGCAAAGGAAGCGCTCTCTCCTAGAGGATAAAAACGTGGAGCGGCTGTTCCAGCTCGTTCCTGCAGACGCTTATAAGGATTTGAAGGTTTCTCCAGGCAGCCAAGATCCTAAGCTCGTATGGGCGGTGTTTCCACTGGTAGAAGAGGGCGGCTTTTTGAAAGCCGGCGCAGAAGCGGATCATTTAGGTGTGATGGAAGTCGTAGAGAAACTGGGCCTGTACCGGGAGGTTAACGAGGATCTCGCAGAGTTGCAAAAGTCATTGTTTGAAGAAGGTTGGAGGGATTTTTTAAAGGATCTTAAATCCGCTTGTCCAACTACTATAAACCAGAAATACTGCGCCGGGCTAGCATCAGACTGGGAGACTGTCGCTATAGTAACCGATGACCAGATAAACCGTATGGATCGCAAGGAGTCTCCAGCCAATGTTCTTCTGATTTATAAAAGAGCCCAATCCGAAGACCGTTGGGCTGAGAAATTTGTTAAAGCGGCGCTGCAATTTGTCCACGGATCCGAGGAATACAACAAATTCAAACCCGTGGCAGACGATATTGCCGCGAGAGTCTACCAAGGTTACCCTTACGGCAAACTTCCCCATCTGCGAAGGGTCTCCATCAAAAAGAACACTGCATCGCGGGAGCCATTCAAAGTCATTCAAAAGCCCGTCGCCTGTTCTACGCCCCAAGGTTCGTATAGCGCGGACATGGATCAGTATCTTGCGGATCGATTTCCGAGGGCTTTTGCCGCCTTCTTGAAAGAAGGAGCGCGTCGGCGATCGAGTGTGCCCATTGACCTGTATGTGCACAACCACCCCCTCGCAGAGGCTCATGAATTTCACCAGCGCGATGGCTATACTACCTTCTATTTTCTTCAAAGCCGGCGAGGCCAACTCCATCGCGACATTTACCTCGCGGTCAAATCGCAGTCCCTTGCCTATCGAGTGGTCTTAACCAGTGTTCGGGGTAACGACCGGCAGGCCAATGTCCTTTGTCAAATTCACCGTACTAACGTTTTTTCCAATTATCGGTTTGTTGAGTCGAGGCAAGCGCAGCCTCTGTTTGTGTTCAATTCGCAGGGGAATTCTCTACGACTGAATCGAGAGGATTGGCTCTTTTTTGGTTTTAAAGGGAACTGGTCAAGAATGTTGATGGCGCAAAATTGGCGTCAAAGTCTCCTTGTGAAGGAAGGATTGGATATTGATCTCTTTACGCATCCGACGATCAAGCACAAGATAGTAGTCGCTCGCAATCCCTACGGCGATGACGCGCAGATTATTTTAAATGCCTTTTACCAGAGGGGCGCCCGTCAAGTGCTCTACTTGGGAATGGCAGGGGCCATCGCGGACTATCAGATCGGGGATGTGGTGATTCCCAATGAGTTTGTCGACCGCCATAATAACGCCGTATCTTTTGAAAAGAATTTCGCCCGCGCTTTTTTGTCGGACCTGGCAAAATTGGTCAATGTTTACGCAGACAAAAAGCAGGGTTGGGTACAATCTCTCTTTGATGAAACTCAAGCCCTGCTCTTGGATTGGCAGGCAAAGTCGGTAGCCGCAGTGGATATAGAAGGGCTTCATCTGGCAAGATTTGCTGGAAACCATCCTGATCTTAAAATGGCGGCTTTGTTCGTCATCTCCGACCAGACCCTGGGTGATATTACGATAGAGGAAACCAACGCGTTTCGCGGAGTCATCGATGAGTCCGTCGGTAAGCTGCTATCGGTTTTTTTCTCTAAGTTAGTGAAGCCGGACTAATATCTGGCCCATCCTTTATGTTGCGCCAAGAAGAGTGGCAGTTGGTTGATAATACTTCTCCGGGATATGTCGGCAAACGCCGCAATGATCTCTGGGCGGAGCGGGATGCTAAATACGGCAAAGGAAATTGGCAAACGATTTGGATCGTGGGCGGCAATTATCTTGAATACGAGGAGGCCTGTCGTCTCTATGAGGACGCATACTTCGAATATTTCAGGAAGCGCCCCGAGCTTTTAGAGTATTTGTTGGAAGTTGCTTCGGATGTTTATGACGATGATCCGAGTAATGTGGAATCGGGCTTGGATTATTCAAGACGCGGCGACCTCAGGACGCACATACAAGATATTGCGATTAGAAATTGTGTGAAACGTTTCGGCAGAGAATTTAGAGGAGATAAATTGATTCAAATTAGAGACAGAATCGGCGCGCATCCTCTAAGTCTTGCTCTTTCGCCGGGACAGGTTCCGTTCCATAAAGCCGAGCTTATCTCCAATCCAGATAATTTGGCAGAAATAAGACGCCAAGCCTGGTGGCTGCCATCGAGTGTTGAAGATTTTTATCAACGCGGCAAGAGATTAGTGGTGAGAAATAAACTTTGATAGCGGGCATTCGACGAATCCGACGGCCTAAGAAAGCCATAATCGATGACTTGGGCGATGATGAAAGGGTGTCGCTTCGATGTTTTCACAGGTCGCGGAGATTCGCTTCCGTGATCAGTTTCCACAGGCGTGGAGGATTTCCAGCGTCGAGTTCAATCAAGTAAAGCTCGTCATTAGCCTGCTGGAACGAAGTGGCTTGCTGGAGGGTCAGACCAAAAAGGGCTCGGAGAATCATTTGATTCGTAAGGGAATGGCCAACAATGAGAATCGCTCCCGAACTGTGTTGACTCCGGATGGCTCCGAAAGTGGTGCGAACACGCTCATAGAACTGGTTCAACGACTCTCCCCCATCGAGCTCATCCTCGGGATTGCGACGTCGTTGCCGGTATTCCTGCTCCGTCACCGGATCACTGCCATCCACCTTTTTCCCCTCGAACTTCCCATGACTCCGCTCGTTTAATCCAGCCAAGCTCTTCAGAGGCGCCCCACCGCGTGCGATTGCAGCCGTTTCTAGACTGCGGCTAAGAGTACTGGAGTAAACGGCGTCTAAGCGAACTCCCTTCAGCTGGTCTGCAAGCTTTGCTGCTTGTTGCCGGCCCGTCGAGTTCAGAGTGGTATCGGTTCGTCCTTGAAGGCGGCGCTCGGCATTCCAGTCTGTTTCTCCATGCCGGGCCAAATAAATCCTGAGCGTTCCAGTGGACTGAGCCGACACCGGGTGATCCAGAAACAACATGACAAAGACAGAAAGACATAGGAGGGAAACATGTCGAATAGAGAGAAGCCGCCCTTTCCGTCCGTCATCGAGGCTCGCTTTGAGTTTCTGTTCGACAAATGGTCCCAACAAGTGCGCGTACATAAGGCTCACTTTCGATTAATGCTCGGCGGTCATTGATCTTTCACGGCTCGAGTCGATCACTTTCCATTGCTTGAGGCTGTGGATCCCTGCCTTCTCGGCTCACATGATACTAGGCGTCGGTATACCTTCTTCATCCGGTCAGTCCGACTATCTCAGTTCCAGAAGTGTATGAGGCTATTCAATCGAAATCGTCCGCAATATCTCGCAGGCGTAGAGAGTATATCAAGGTGCTCCGTTCTCACAAACGCAGTCAAATGGGTAGTGTCTCGGAGAGAAAAAGAGACGCTACCCGTTGCACGACATCTCCTCAACCCGACCAGTATGCAGACGGTAGATGCGATCTTGACGATGGGACCGAGCCACCGTCTCACTCGGAGTGAATCCTCCGTACGCCCCCTGGATAGTGCGGCTGATTATCGCATGAGTTACCGCAATCGTAACGGGGGCGTGACGTTTGCTCGCAAGCCACTGCTTTGCCCGTTCGGCAACGAGGGCGTAACTCTCGCCGCCCGGCACCAGATAGTCCCACTTGTGTTCCTCACGTGCTTGCAAGGCACCGGGATAGCGCGCGTCGATCTCTGCATGTGTGAGTCCCTGCCAGTTGCCCAGGTGATGCTCGATCAACAACGGCGCCACCAGGATCTCGTTGGGATCGAGTCCCAACACTTCGCTGATGATGAGCGCCGTTTGGCGTGCCCGCCCAAGGGGACTGGTTTCAATGCAGACATTGTAGATATCGGGGATCGCCCGCTGCAGCACCCGACCCGCAGCACGTGCTTGCTCAATGCCCAGCTCGGTTAACGGCGAGTCGTTGTGTCCCTGTTGCCGCCCCACGCGATTCCACGTTGTTTCGCCGTGTCGCACTAGATAGATCACGTTAGCTCCCCGATTTCCGTTCACAGATCTCGAGCGAAACTATCCGGTACGGCTGGCTTCATAAGCGGCGACGAATGCCGGCGAGCTGCGACGCAAGCGCTCTAAGTCGACCCTGCCGGAGCGAGTAATGTAGCTCATTGCGAAGTCCATGGGCGCGAGCGCCATGTGCTCGGCGAAACGCTCGTACCAGGCGGCACTGGCGTTGGCCGCCGTTACCAGCCTGGTAACGATCAGCTTGCGTGCTTCTTCGTAGGCGGCGAGCGCCGCTGGAACATCCTTAGCATGCCGCTCCAGCGCCTTTGCCAGAGCGATGGCATCCTCCATCGCCAGCCGAGTACCGGAGCCGATAGAAAAATGTGCCGTGTGCAGTGCATCGCCCACCAGCACACGGTTGCCGATGGACCAGCGTTCATTCCAAACCTTCGGAAATTGCCGCCAGATCGATTTGTTCGACACCAAGCGATGGCCGTCGAGTGTCTCCGCGAAGACCTGTTCGCAGGCGGCTTTGGCCCGATCCGCGTCCATCTTGTCGAAGCCCGCGCGCAAGAACGTGGGCTCATCCACCTCGACAACGAAGGTACTCATATCGGGCGCGTGGGGGTGATGGTGGGCATTGAAGTGGCCAAGCTCGGTTTCGACAAAAGTGTGGGTCAAGGCGTCGAAGTTTTTGGCGGTGCCGAACCAAGCGAAGCGGTTGGTTAGATAGGTGACGGTCGTGCCGAATACGTTTTCGTAGCCACGCCGCACCACCGAGTTCACACCATCAGCGCCGACGATGAGGTCGGCATTTCCCCAGGTCTCCGGGTCATCAATCGCGTGGAGGTATTTGGGCTCGACACCTACGGAACGTGCTCTTGCCTGCAAGATTTGCAGGAGCCGCAGGCGGCCGATGCCGGTGTAGCCCATGCCGTCGATGCGGACTTCCTGGCCCTTGTGCACGAGGATGCTGTCGTTCCAGTGCTCAAGAGCCGGCCGGATCGCTGCCAACGTGCCGGGGTCCTCATCGTTGAGGAACTCGAGGGCCCGTTCGGAGAAGACCAGACCGAAACCGAATGTGGCATCGGGCGGATTCTGCTCGAAAACTTCAACCTCGACTTTCAGTTTGCTGCGCTTGAGCAAGTAGGCGAGATAAAGACCGGCAGGTCCGGCGCCGACGATTGCGACTCGCATCGCCATTCCTCTCAGGTTTCGCCGCGGCCTTTACTGCGGACTTCGGACGTTACAGTTGTCGCACCAGTCGGATCAGAGAGGCTCGCGATGATCTCGGCGGGGACGGGCTGAGGCTGGATTGCGCCCGCCCGCTCGGGATGCGGAGCAGCCCAAACACGTTTCTCGAAGCCTTCGACCACCAGCTGGCCTTCCTTCAGCACTCGATGGCGCACGGTAAAGCTCGTGCGTCCCCATTCGCTGACCTCGCTCTCCACGACGACCTCGTCGTCGAAGCGGCACGGCATAACAAACCGCGCCCCCACTTCCACTATCGGCATGCCGACGATTCCATATTTCTTCCGCATGGCGAGAGGTTTCAAGCCGGTGCGTTCGAACAGCCATCCGGTGCTGGTGTCGAAGATGATCAAATACTGCGGATAAAACACGATCCCGGCGGGATCGCACTGACCCCACTCAATGCGTAAAGTGCGGCGATTGACCAGCATCGGCTCCAATTTCCTTTCGTTTAAGCCGGGCCCTCACCACTGGCGGGACGGAAAGCCCCGTTTTCGTTCGGTGCAATATCTGTTGTTCGAGCATTGATACCGGAGCAAATACAACAACCGTCCATTTGTCAAACCACCTCCGCGCCCTGCTCGATCAGGAGTACCTTTAACAGCGACCTATGGCATCGGGTCTCGTCCTCACAGTAGCAGCCCACGGAAAAGTTCGTCTGTGACGACAGCGCAGCCAGCAATGCGATGAGACGTTGAGCGGCCGGCTGGCGCATCTCTCGCCGATACCGCCGCTCGTAGGCGGCCCAGCGTTTTGGACTAAACAGCTCCGAGAGCGCCCACGACACGAGCGGTGCGCTGGGCGCCAATTCCGGCAGCCACACATCAAAGTAATCGCGCGCGGCATAGTCTTCTTTGCGGACACCGCGCGGCGGCCGGCGAACGGTACCGATGCGCAAACCTTCGTCAGGATCACGCGGTGTACCAAGTCTAACGACACGAACCGACATAAACTTTCCATATTATTGGACAGCCCAACAAGCGGTCATGGTAATTGGGTAAGATTAGGGCCTTAGTCGAAGAGCTGTTTGCTTTTGGCCTTGCACTTTTCATTAGATATGTCGCCGCAAATACCTGCCCTTGGGAGTTGCCTACGTTCCGGCGAGCGATCGCAGGATAGGCTCCAGGACCTTCCAGACATTAGCGGCGACGATTTCGTGCCCCTTAGTCGTTGGGTGGATGCCGTCGGCGAGGTTCAGCTCGCGGCTCCCGCCCACTCCTTCCAACACGAAAGGGATGAGCACGGCTTTGTTCTTTTTTGCCAGATCGACGAAGACCGCTTCGAACTTTCGGCCGTAGTCGCCGCCCATGTTCGGCGGAACCTTCATGCCCGCCACGATTACCTTGGCTTCCGGATATTTACCTTTAGTACGATCAATTATTGCTTGAAGATTTTTTCTGGTCGTTTCGGCCGGTAAGCCGCGCAATCCGTCGTTGGCGCCCAGTTCGAGAATCAAAATGTCGACCCTATTTTTCAGCAGCCAGTCGAGCCGGTTTAAACCGCCGGCGCTGGTATCGCCGCTCTGCCCGGCGTTGACGACTTTGAAATTCCAGCGTTTCGCATCGATTTTTTCCTGGATCAATGCAGGAAAGGCCTGTTCGGGATCGAGTCCATAGCCGGCTGTAATACTGTCCCCTAAAAACAAAATGAACCGTGGCGCTGGTGCGGCCATGGACAATGCTCTCAATATTAAAAAGCAAAGAGCAAGAAAAACAATCTTCGAATTCCGGGTGAGTTGTGTACGTGTCATAAAAATCTTAAAGTTACTTCAGTGTTGGCGATTGATCTTGTCATCTTGCAGTATTTCCTGCCGCATCTGACCATCAAGCATCGGGCATGACTAACAATCCAATCTTAAGCGTAGAGCATTTGCGCAAGTTTTTTAAGAGCGGAGAAGAAACTCTTGCCGTTCTTAGCGATGTGTCCTTTGCCATCGAAGCGGGAAGCGCCTGCGCGATTGTCGGCCCTTCGGGAAGCGGGAAGACGACTCTGATCGCCATCTGCGCGGGTCTTGAACGCCCCAGCGAGGGATCGGTGGTCTTCAATGGAGTCGCCATGCACGGGTCGAACGAAAAGGAGCTGGCTCAAATCCGCAACCAGTTCATCGGTTTCATCTTCCAGAGCTTCCAGTTGCTGCCGTCGCTGACCGCCCTGGAAAACGTGATGGTGCCGGCGGAGATCCGCGGTGAAAATCATGCGCGCAGCCGGGCCGCAGATCT
>JAHKKJ010000674.1 GCA_020027655.1 Deltaproteobacteria bacterium
TCATCACCGCAGTTGAGGTGTCCATGGATCTCCTTAGAATGACTCGGAAGTTATGTCGAGGTGACATAGGTGCGCTTCGCCGGGATGCGAATATGAGAAACCCTAAGTGTAAACAGGGGCTGCTTAATTTTCAAGAAGACTGGTTCTTTGGCTCAGTTTAAAGCCAATGGTTAGCTTGCTGCGGGTTATTTGAAAACTCTGTGAGTAGCAGGCTGCTCAAAAAGACTTAGAGGCGAGGCGCGCGAAGATCGATGAGCGGAGGCGTACTCTTGTATGTTGACGCGAAATCGGTCGAGCGCAACGAAGCATATGAGTCTTTTTTAGCTGCCTGCTGACTACGGCCTGACGATGAACGATGGCTCTTCTTCCGCTTTGCTCTTCTGTTGCGATAGATACACGGCAAAACTCTTCTGCACGAGACCGGTGAGAAAGGAAATATCCAACGGCCCGGGATCTCCCTCCTTGATTTGCTGCGCTACGGCCAGCGCCAGTTTAGCAATGTCCGCGCGACCCGCTTCCACGAAGTAGAAAGCCATATCTTCCATTCGTCTTTGCAAGATCTTGCCAGTCTCCCCCGTGCAGAGTGTCTTTACGGCATCGCGCACGATACCGGCGATGCGTTCTTCCTTTTGCATCGGGTTGAGCACCAGGCGGCTGGTCTGTGCTTCCTCTAATTGCCCGAGAAAGGGCTCTACCCAATCCGCATCTAAAATCCAAAGGCGAAACTCCGGCTCGTCGAGTAGTCGCCGTGACAACTCTCGCCAAGCTCCCTCGCGAACCTCTGCAGAATTGAGCCTTTGATAAACGGGATGATCCTGCGCCTTCGGTTTGGCCGTGTTCACGATCGACCGAAGTTGATGAAAATTTTCCAGCCCGCTTCGACCGGTCGACTTGGCCTTTTCAAAGCCGTCGTAAAGCATCATGTCGGCATATTCCCACGGCACGGAGACCATAGTGATGCCATGTTGCTTCTTGATCTCCTGCGCCATGTTGCGCAGTTCCTTGCGGCGAATTTGCGTGCCGCCGATACGTTGGAGTCCTTCGCGATCGTTGGTCATCGCCTGAATCGTTTGCAGTCCATGGCCTGCTTGCGGCTTGACGATCCACACCAGACGACCGCCCGCTCCGTCCACAGGAGACATGTAGGCTTCGATCTCAGGCGATCGGCTCAGGAGCGGAGTCGGTGACTTCTCTTCAACCCTCTTGTCTTCATGGATCGTCAATCCCCTTTGCGACAGTTTGAACAAGGAGCGACGGATCTCTTTCTTGAGATCCTTGTCCTCCGCTCCCTTTTCAATCCGCAATAAAGTCTCGGCGGCCGCAGAGTCGGCGATTTTTCCCAGCGAGAAGACGATCGCCAGATCGGTTTCTCGTCCCTTTCCCAATTGTTCTTCCAGACGAGGCACAAGTGCCGGAGAGACATCGTCGAGCTTCAACGCTGATTGGCTCAGCTGCTCGATGCCTCGTCGGATCTCTTCTTCGTGGAATTTCTTTTTCGCCAAGAAAACTTCCTCATCGCGCCAAGCAACCAACGAAAGATCCGAAATCCGAATATCGAAATCCGAAACAAACTCCGAGACAAATAAATCTCAAATGGGCAAAATCCAAAACACCGAATCCGAAGGAAGCTCGTTTGAAATTTGACTTATTTTTGGTCATTTGAAATTGTTTCGAATTTCGGATTTCGTGCTTCGAATTTTTTGCTCTTGGCGCCCTTTGCGCGAGTTACAGTTTTTCGATGTCCTTGATCCTACATTCGGGCCGAAAAATTCAAATGCCTCTGGTTAGGCTTTAGTTAGATCGGACAATTTACCCGGGCGTCCGGCGAACGCGAAGTTCGGCCACTCCTCCAGCTGCGCGTCGCGATAATTTTCTCGGTACCACTTGGCGACTTCTCCGGCCGGGGCAAACCAGACTTTGCTATGGCTTTTGGCGTAACGGATGAACTCACGGAGCAAATGGGCCCGAAAAGGCCGACCGCCGACGAAAGGATGATTACCCCAAACCATGAACTTAGGATCCGTCTCGCCCTCTTCATAGAGACAATCGAAACAGTCTTTCCACATCTGCAGCAGGTCGCGCGGCGTTCTCCCGGCCCGCTGATAGCTCGAATAATCGTTCAGATCCTGAAAATAGGATAGGACGGTGATTTCTTTTCCTTTGACCTTCAGCGTGTAGGGCGTCTCCTGGTGCTGCGGGTCCATCCAATAGGTGTAGCCGCACTCGACGATCACTTCCGGTGTATTGACGCTCGGCGCGATTCCCGTGGAGAGATAGCCCACCGGCGCTTTGCCGACGACCTTCTTGACGACATCGACGGTCCTCTGAAGGTCCTTCTTCTCCTTGTCGCGCTTTTTCATGTAGCTATAGTCGTGAATCCAGGTCTCCGTGCCGACTTCGTGCCCATAATCAGCCGCCTCTTTGAAGATTTCCGGATAATTTTCGACCGTGATGCCGGTAGGAAAAAATGATGTTCTAATATCTTCTTTCTCAAAAATCTCCAGAAAGCGATAGATACCCACCCGCTCTCCGAATTCGCGGTCAGTGATGACTCCTAGATCTTTTTTGGTCAACGCGTTTTTTGGAAATCCCCGCCGATTTTGTTGCTGCCGCGAGTTTACGCCGCCGAGATCCTCCGGCCACGTCTCGAAAGCAACGCACGGCGTGATCGCGATACGCGCCCCGTCGGGCCATTTAATCGGTTTTCTCTTGGGTCTTACTTTCATACCGTCTCCTCTCTGCCATGAAGTTTGACAGCAGGCTGCTGAAAAAGACTCATATGCTTCGTTGCGCTCGTCCGTCTCGCTCCAACGTACTGGCAATGTACGCCTTCGCTCGCCGACCATCGCGCGCCTCGCCTCCGAGTCTTTTTGAGCAGCCTGCGATTTCTAGTTTAGGAAATCTATCAGTTGAATCGTACTCATGCCATAGTTCCTTTGACTTTCCAACTGTTCCGAAGCGATAAGAGAACTCACCGCCGAGGCGTCTGCCTGTGTGTCCGCACAGGCTGAGTGACGCTAAGCCCCCCTCTCTTCTCTCCCCCGCGACGGGGGAGATGTAAGAGGGGGATCTTTAGATTTTTTGTTGCGGCGCCGCCGCGCTAAGTCTTCGCGCGAGGGATCTTTGTTCCGATTGCGGAGTTCTCGCCCTTGACTTGCGTGGGGATGCCGGTTAATTGAAAAGAACGCAAAAGA
>JAHKKJ010000148.1 GCA_020027655.1 Deltaproteobacteria bacterium
AGCGACGGCCACTAGCGAGGTGCTATTTAATTTCAGTCCTGACCGCAGTCATTTCAAACCATAGCTGGCTCCGACTTTATCGATAAAACCGCTGTCGTTGAGTTTGTGGATCAATCGGCCGTCGACAAGCTCTTCAATTTTGACGCTTGCCGCTTTCGGATTGAGCAAAGCCATCAATCGTCTGATGTTTCGCATCCCGTCCAAACTCGGGATCGGTTTCCGCTCGACGCTGGTAAGATAGTCCTGGTACCCCTCCTCCCCCACTGCCGGGTCGCTGATTTGAAAACGTCGCATCATGGTTTTGATCACGACGGATTTGTTGGCCGGCGCCATGCTGAAAGCCAAACTCTCAACCAAGGTCATAAGTATTCGCTCCGCTGTTTCCGAACGTTTTTGCAGAAATTCCGGGTGTACAACCACAGCCTGGTTGAGCATCGGAATCTTCGCGGGCTGTAACTCCGTGATGGTCGAAAAGCCCTTGCTTCGGAGCCTGCGGACCAGCGCGCCGTCGAGCACCGCCGCATCCACTCGACCCGCTTCCAGCGCCTGGCCAATCAATACCGAGTCGCCGATGCTCAGGATATTGATATTGTCGCGCTTTGGTTCGAGGCCGACATACTCCAGCGCCAGCATGGTATGCATCCAAGTGCTGCTGCCCATATTCTGAATGCCGAAGCGCTTGCCACGCAACTCCTCGATGCTTTTGATGCTGGGATGAGCCATCATCGTATGCGTGAGCGTGCTGGAGATCGACGAAAGAATCCGGAGGTAATTGCCCTGCCCCGCGGCGCCCACCACCGACGTGCCGCCGGTGTAGCCGACTTCCATTTCGCCGGAAACGAGGCTCGCGACCAAGGTCGGCGCGCCGCGAAAGAGCACAACCTTCGCATCGAGGCCGTACTTCGCGAAAATTGCCTGCTCTTGGGCGATGTATAGCGGGGTGGTCCTCGGACTCACCGCCGCATAGCCAATGGTGATCTTGGTCTGGGCGAACAAGGTGGAAAACTGCACGCCAACCGTTGATATGACTGCGAGCAAAATAAAGACCGGGCGGAAGCGAGGCATGGCTCTTTTCCTTAGGCGGAGCAGTTTGCCGTTTACGGCGCGGCATTAAGCGGGCGCGTTATAAAAATGCAGTTCACTTTTCACTCACAGGCCGTTTCAACGGCTCTAAACCGGGCCGAAACTTTTTCTCGTCGAGGAATTCGCGCATGCCGCGGGCTCGCGTTTGTTCCGGATCGGCGGCGCGGAGCGCCATGCTCTTCGCGCCCAAATATTCGTACGCTTGATCCATGTCCATGCCGCGCACAGCGCGGATCGCTTGTTTGGTGTAAGCCAGCACCATCGGGCTCTTCGCCATCAGTTCCCGCGCGATTGCAACCGTTTCCTCGCGCAACTTTTCTGCCGGAACAGACAGCGTCGCAATGCCCAGTTCCACTGCTTTGCGGCCGTCGATAGTGCGCCCGGTCATCGCATAGAACAAGGCGTTGCGGTACGACACCATGTCGCCGAAGACTTTGCTCACGTTGCCGCCGGGGATAATACCCCAGTTAACCTCGGACAAACCGAAGGTTGCGTTTTCTGCCGCGATCACGATATCGCAAGCCGCCAGAGAGACGAATGCGCCGCCGTAACAATAACCGTTAACCATGGCGATGCTTGGCTTGCGCGACCATGTGAGCAGCTCCGTAGCCCAGCGACGGTGCGCCGTCGCCGCCCGGAAACGCCCCACCGGGTCTTTATCCGTCTCGCGAAAATACTGCTTGAGGTCCATCCCGGCACTCCAGCTGTTGCCGGCGCCGGTAAGCACGATAACTTTAGTGTCCTCATCGGTCTCGAGCCCGAACAGGATCTCCTCCATCTCGACGTGTAGCGTCGGGCTCATGGCGTTGCGCTTCTCCGGCCGATTGAACGTAATCCACGTGATCCCTTCACCGTCGGTTTCGACGAGAACGCAGGTGTATTCCTTCTTCTTAGCCATGTGCGTTTCTCCTTGAAAATTGTGTGCCGCGATTAACCCCGCGCCGGCAACGGATGACAGGGCGAGCCGACTAGCCTGAGGCTCCACCGCACGTTGAAGCACTTTACGCTCCCAGCCGGACCGGGCTAAGGATTGCGCATCTCATCGTGCGGTTCAGAGAATAGTCAGTGACGTTTCCCTGTGACAACCTAGGCGCTAAAATTTCGCGCGTATCTCCGGCTCGAACTGGCGAAGCTCGTTAGCGATCGCTTGCTGATCGATCCGGCTGGCAATTTCTTCGTATCCGGCTTCCGTAACCATTGAAGGGAGTCGAGTCTTGAGCTGCTCCAGAGTCCAGCCCACCGGGTCCTCTATGCCTTCTTCTTTCATATTATGGACCGGATGTTTGCCGGACGGGCCAACGTGATAATGGGGGTTTTTGTAGAAGCAGTCGAAGCGAAGGATTGTTTTCTCTTCGTCCTTTGCGCCTGCCACGACCATGTCGAAGGTCAACCCTTCATCACCGCTGCCGGACCGGCGGTGGTCGACTGTCATGCGCATTCCTGCCTGCTCGATAATGATCGGAGCGCTTTTCTTGGATAACGTTTCTTCTTTTTCCATAGTTCTGAGTCCTCCGAGCCTCAAGCCGAAGTCATTACATTTTACCTTCTGCCTGTCAAACCGAAGTGAGGCAAAAGGTTCGCGTCCGCTTTCGTATTACCCATCTAAGTTGACCATTCTATGAGCGTGGCTACTCTTTGTTGCGAAATCGCTTTATATATTGTTGAAACCAAATTCCTGCCAAGAAATCTGAAGCCCTTGCGCGTTGCCGTATTCATACTGTTTGTATTCCTGGTGGGTTGTGCGAGTACTCGCCCAACATCCACCCAGTCCCGCGCCAGTGATGACACCGGGCAACCGGACATCGGGGTCATCCTGAGTCTCACGGATTTCCACTTCGACCCGTTCTATGATCCGAAACTCTTCCGCGAGCTTGTCCAGTCGCCACCGTCGGAATGGACGAGGATCTTCGATGGTTCTCAGGTTTCAGGCTACGGGGAGTACGGCAAGGACTCGAATTACAACTTGTTCGTTTCCGCTCTAAAGCATGCGGCGCTAGTCGCGCCCAAGGCCGAATTCATTTTGCTGGCCGGCGATTGGCTGGCGCACGGTTTCAGTGATACCTACTACCAGTATGCCGGCAACCGTGACCCGCGGGGACTTCACGAGTTCATCGACAAGACGATAACCTTCTTAACCCAACGCATCCGCGAACAGTTTCCAGACATCCCGATTTATCCGGTTTTGGGCAATGAAGACTCCTACTGCGGGGACTACCAGCTCGAACCCCAGGGCGAGTTCTTGCGTCGTACGGCGGACACTTGGAAGGTACTCTTTCACAACGGCAACAACGAGCGCGCTTTCATGCAGACTTTTCCGACCGGCGGGTACTATGCGGTCGCGGCGCCAGGGACACCGAAGCATCGCGTCGTCGTGCTGAACACAGTGTTCTTTGCGGCCGACTACCAGAATAAGTGCGGCAACCCGAAAGACGACCCCGCCGGAGACCAGCTCCGTTAGTTAGCTGCACAACTGAAGGACGCGGCCGCCAAAGGGGATAAGGTCTGGCTGCTCTATCACATTCCGTACGGCATCGATGCGTACAACACTGTTATGGCGACGGGTGGGAACAAGGTCGAGAAAGTTATTCCGCTCTGGCAAGACGGCTTCCAGGAAACCTTTTTGAAGCTGCTCAACCAGTATCGCAGCACGATCCTGTTCACCTTGGCCGGCCATTCGCACATGGACGAGTTTCGACTGACACCCGACGGCGAGACCGGCCGCTCTTCGAGCTTTTTGCTCGTGACTCCGGCTATCAGCCCCGTCTTCCAGAACAACCCGGGACTGCAGGTGCTTTCCTACGATCGCAAGGCCTTCTCGATCCTGGACTACACGACCCATCGACTGGACTTGGCAGCCGGGTCCTCGGCGGACTGGAGAGAGGAATATCGATTTTCTCGCACCTATAGTCTCTTCCCCGTGACCAGCACCACCTTAGAAACTCTCTCCCGGTCTCTCCATGAGGAAGCGCAGAGCCGCGCCACTTACATGCGCTACTACAATGTAGGCAATACGTCCAGCCCTCAGATCACTGATCAGACCTGGCCGGTTTACTGGTGCGCGATAGGCCATCTCACGGCCGCGTCCTTCCGGACCTGCGTGGAAAATTTTTCTCGACCCTAGGTCCGCGCGATCGAGTCATCCCACGTCCTGGCCCCGGTCGTTGTCGGGGTGGTTCACGGCGCCGTACTTCCAGTAACCTTGGGTGTGGGCGCGAGCTCGGTCCATCCCCCGCTCGTTCAACAGGTGGCGGCGGATATCGCGCATGGCACCGGCTTCGCACCCGATCCAGACCCGGCCGTTGCCCTCCGGGAATAGGAATTCCCGCACCGCTTGCTCCAGCCTTCGCCCGACCCGTCCGACCGCCCCACCGTGGTGCAGCCACGTCACC
This sequence comes from Deltaproteobacteria bacterium, assembly GCA_020027655.1. GTDB lineage: Bacteria > Desulfobacterota > Binatia > UBA9968 > UBA9968 > DAIRFP01. Next base: position 4,473 of record JAHKKJ010000148.1, read on the forward strand.
TGAAACCGTGCCGGCGACTCCAACTTCAGTTCCTCTGTTGGGTCGGCCACCTCCACGAAGACATGGGCGAAGCAGGACGGCGGCAGCGCCTCAAGGAGCGTCCCCACCGCAGGCAGCGCCGCTTCGTCGCCGCCTATCACATACCAGTCCGCCTCGGCGTCCACTTTGTATGCGCCTCCTGGCTGATGAGACACCGCTACCACCTGCTCCGGCTGGGCCTGTTGCGCCCAGGTGGAACCGGGCCCTTCGCCGTGGATCAGGAAGTCCACGGTCAGTTCCCCCGCTTCCAGATCCCATCGTCGAGGAGTGTAAGTGCGGTTCAGAGGTCGCTGTTGACCCTCCAGGAGGATCGGACCTTCGGGCCCCCATTCAGGCAGGACCAACTTCGATTCACCGGGACGAGGGAAATTCACCTTCAGGTGCTCCGCCGGACCTCGCGTCGTAAAGCCTTCCAGTTCCTCCCCGGCAAAAACCACCCGGAGCATATGAGGAGTAAGGCGGTCCACCCGAACAACTTCGGCCAGACGCGGCTTGGCGCGAACACGACCGGCCTTCGGGGACTGGGGTGGGTTCATGTAAACTCCTTTAAGGTTGAAAGTTAACGCTTACTTTTATCCCACGTCACGATCTCCTGCAAATGATGATCTATGTGAGTCCGGGCGCCAATGAACCGACGCGCTAGGCTAAGAGGGTGAGATCAGAATCGCGAAACAACCCACAGGGAGCCGGCGATCGCCACCAGATCCTCAAGTAGGGCGACGTAGATGTCCGGCGTACCCAATGCTTTCACGAGCCGTGTGCGCGCCTGGAAGCCGCCGAAACAACCCACCACGCCGCCGACGATACCAAGCACGGCGCCAAGAAGAGATCCCTCCCCGCCACCAGCGGCTACGCAAACGCCCGTCAACCCGCCCATGATGATACGCGCGATCAGACCCGGGGGCGCTGTGCGACTCGGTGTTTTCGGCAGCTTGTCGGCCACCAGCTCCACGACTGCCAGCAGAGTAAGAATCGCGACGGAAGGAATTGCACCAATGAGAGCGAGCGAGCCCTGCAGCTTCAGCCAGCCCAGGTGCACCGCCCACGCAGTCGTTGCGGGAGCCGTAAGCGAGCGCAATCCGGTAAAGAATCCAATGAAAAAGGCAAAGAGAAGCGCCATTATGCAGTCCTCCCGACATCCGTCGATTAACCGTCCACCCACATCGCCTACACGTCGACCCTCCTTAACAAGTTTTCTCCCCTGTCAGTTCTGTTTGCAACCAAAAATTTGCCCGGATTCACCGATTAAGCAATACGGTCATAGAATTGATCCCATTTTGTTTCATTACTTCAGTCTGCTCGGGGCAGTCTGCGATGCCCAACAATTTTTGATATTTTACGCGCCACTGCTTCTCTGCTTTCCTTGATAAGGTCTTGCCACTACTCACGCTGAATGAGAGTCTTAGTAAGAAAGGTTAGTCTCTCCCCTTCTCTCCAGCAATATATTGAGAAGGATCTCGGATTCATTCTGGCAAAGGCGTAGGCATGTTGAAGCTAGACTCTTTGGCACAGAGAGTTCCCTCCGCGATTTGGCAGGCGGAATCGTCGGAGGCCGGCATGGGGCGGCGACGCGGCTCGGATTGAAGCGCACGACGCTGCTCTCCAAAATGGAGAGACTCGGAATCTCCAGAAAATACAGCTTGTCGACAGAGAAAGATAAACCGAAAGAGTTAGCAAGTTAGTTAAATATCGAAGAGTAGGACAGTGTCGGATTTACGTAAGCCCTGGCCTTAATCTGCGGCTGATAAGTTGCTCCTTTGATTCAAAATAAAGTTACTTGAACGCGGGTGCTATTCCGGCCAGCGCAATAGTGTGAGGAATTGAAGCCACCCCGGATTACCGGTTTTTTCCGTGTCGTTATCGTAAACTAAAGCCAGGCGCGCTCGCCGCGCCTGGCTGCTACTGGAAGCAGCCTCCTCGGAAAGGACACACAGTCCCTCCGCCTTACCATTAAGCCCGAAAACCCATATCTTCTGAGGCTCGACAAGTCGAAGATCAGCAAGCTTTAGTTTATCCGGTTGTAACTGAGTGGGAACAGACGCCGAGATCTTCTCGTCAGACAGAAACCATAGTGTGTTGCCATGATAACGGTTGCTCTTGTCCTCAGTAGCCGTGAGAATGAAAAAGCCGTTCCACGCGGGCATGTAGTCAATCGACGACAATTGTGAGAGGATTCCTTCGCGTTTACCGGCGTGGAATCTGAAGAGAGGGTTCAACGCGAGCTTGGCGTTCGGGGCGGGTAATTGGGTGATATTGGCGGCGTAAACACGGATAGGATTATGCGGTTCCCGCAGGCCGATGACCAGTTCACGCAGTGTTACGGACCCCGCCGGGTCGCGTAACGTTCGCACTGTTAGTCCTTCTATATTTACTTCGTTCTTCCGAGGATCACGGTGGTATCCCTCAACGGCCAACGCGTCTGTTATATCCCATTCGATGCTCGATTCTGAGTCAATGACGAGTGACGTTCCGCCTGCGCCATCGCTTTGCAAACGGAAACGGAATAAGCGCGAGACGTCCGTAAGTTTCTTTTGTGCCCCGTCTTCAGCTGGATCTTCAACGAAATGTGAACCGATGACATAGTAGGCCCCCTCATCGTCGCGTGCCATGGCCTCCCACTTGGGCCGATTGTTAAAGGTGCTCAGGCTAAGCGACTGCTTGACCCGCCCCGTGGCTGCTTCGACTACGATTAGACTCTCGTTTTTATCGTCGGCCACCAGCAGCAGATTGCCATCCCCAATCGGCTCCACTCCCGATGGCTCAATTTTCTTATCCTCCCAACCCGTATCAGCTGCTAAGAAACGCACGGGAGGTTGTGCAACCTCGACTTGCACCTCCTGTGCTCTCACGCCTAAAGCTGGAAGCAGTACCACCAGCCCAAGAAATGGCGCACACGACGCCGGCAGAATTCGCCGCATTTTTTTCCCTTTCTCGCAAGCTATTTCGAAGTGTCTACCAATCCCCCGAATAGATCTTCGCCCAGTTTATTCCCACAGATCATCTCCGATAGCTGATATTTCGACGTTCGATGATATCTCGTCACGTCGCGGTTTGAGACCCAGCGTCTAACAACAATCACGCCGCTGTAACTCATGCAATCTCAAGCACCTACGAATACGGGAGCAACTGGTATGGACCTTGCGTTATCGATGATCATACTGGAAAGGAAGGAGGTGAGAAACATGAAAATCGCAACGTCAATTTTAGCAGCCGTACTTTTCACAGGTACGCTGGGAGTAATCA
>JAHKKJ010000675.1 GCA_020027655.1 Deltaproteobacteria bacterium
CGGTCGTTATGGCTTTTTGAAAAGCATAGTTCGTGCCAAGGCAACACTACCTCAAACATATGTAATTTACTAGTGGTATTGAAATTCAAATATACGCCGCCGCAAATTCGATGTGTACTTTGTCAACACTCCGTAAACAATGAGGTGACAACAACCTGTTATTAAATCAGTTTTCCACATCTTTAGCCTTGTGCTGATTGCGGTAGACTTTGTTTACACTCAACTGACACTTCCGTTGCATGACCGACTACACGATACACGCGTATCTTTTCTTCTTTGCCCTTCAGAGAGACTTCACCAACTCTTTCGGTAAGGAATCGTTCGCGGAGACGACATAACGTAGCCTCTCCAATAAGAATGCGGCAAGGACGGCCAGTCAAGCTTAGCGGAAAAAGTTCTTTGTCAAAACTCTCTAGCCTGGAGGCGATATTGACCGTATCGCCGATAACCACGTACTCGAGCCGGTCGGAACTGCCGAGGCTACCTGCAACCATTGGGCCTGTATAGATTCCCATCCGCATTGCCGTCGTGGGCCGATTCTGAGCGAGCCAGTGACGATTGAGGTCTCGGAGAACTGTCTCCATCGCCAGCGCGCAGTTGACGGCGTTGATCGCATCTTGACTGATTTCCTCTTCGTCTTTCCGAGCTATCGGTACACCAAAGATAGCAACTATGGCATCTCCGGTATATTGTTCTACCACTCCTCCGTGAGCACTGACCTGCTTTGCCATTGGCTCCATACATTCGTTGAGCCAATCCATGAGTTCCTCGGGAGCTAATTTTTCCGACACGGAGGTAAACCCTACGAGGTCCGTGAATAACACTGTGGCAACGAGTTGCTGTGGGCGGGGCCGTTGGCCATCGAGAAATTGGTCTCGTTCCCGCCAGATTCCCTCAGCAACCTGTTTTGAGACGTGCCGCGAGAATAACTGCATCAAGGCGGCCCGTTGGACGGTCTCCTGATACGATAGGTATGCAGTGATGGCGGCTGCGGCGATGAACCATGTCAGAGCCGGAGGCACGAGCGGCAGCCACCAACCCTCGAGGAAAACGCCAAAATCAAAAGCGGTGAGAGCTAGTAAACCACTCCCGATGGCAAAGGAAAACTTCCACGGTGAGCGTACCTTAAGGCCGGTCAAAGTCCCAATTGCGCTCCACAGTATTATCCATATGCCTTCCTGCCATTCGTTAATTGTTTTTATGGGCGCAGCGCCGCCGAGGCCCAATCTTATGAGCTGACTGGCGATGTGTGCATGGATCGCCACTCCATCGGTTTGTTGGTCTTCCTGCAGTCCACGGCTGAAAGGCGTATAAAAATGATCCTTGACGCTCTCGGCTCTGACCCCGACAAAGACGATCTTGTTCCGCAGCACTTCCGGCGCGATGTTTCCCGACAAAAGCTCCGCTAAGGTCACTGACGGAAACGATCCCCTCCAGCCTCTAAAGTCGAGCAGGAACTGGTATCCGCTAGCATCGGCAGCGACATAGGGACCGTCATTCGGTTCAAGCGGTCGTAGCGTATGTGGACCAAGCCGGAGCTGTTCCGGGTACTTAGGGTCCGGTTGAAGGACGATCCCTTCGGGTTGCAAATAAAGCAGGGCCAACCGAAGGGCGAACGCAGTGGCCGTCGTCACGCCGTCGTCGATGAAGAGCAGGCCCCGGCGCACGACCCCACCGGGATCGACCACGATATCATTGAAGCCTACACTCTCCGTGCCTCTGAGCGCCTTGGGTGGGGGAATTCCGTCGGTCTTTCCGTGGGCGAACTTGCTGACCCAGATGATCCGCCCGTTCTTGCGCAAGAAACCGTCCAGTCTTTCGCTCCCCGGCGGTACCTGAAGGTCACGATAAATATCGACACCGATGGCGCGCGGACCAAAGCGCGCTACCGACTCCAACGTTTGCGCCAGCACATCATCCGATAGAGGCCAGCTTCCCAAAGTCTGTATGTCCTGTTCGGTAATCGTAACCAGCACAATGCGGGGATCAGGTTGCGCGTCAGAGGGTCGCAGTCGGATAAACCAGTCATAGGCCGCGAGTTCAAGGGATTCCAAATTGCCGCAGCCGCGTAGACCCAAGATGGCAAGGGAAACCAAGATACTGACCAGGAAACCGGTCGCGAGTGGTGCTCGTAAGAGTTTGGCGACTGCGCCCACAGCAACAGTGAAGCCGGTTACAACCAGTTGTTGATCAATAAGAATGGTGACCAAAAGCCCGGATGTTCATAGCGCGGATTTTCGAGCATCTTTATCTGGGCGCGCTGGAGGGCCACCGCCCTAGAGATCGACGGATCCTTAAGCCCGCGGTAAAAATCCACGACGAGGTCCACCGATGCTTCATCGTTAATATTCCACAGGGTGGCGAGGGCGCTTCTGGCTCCCGCCTTAATCGCTATGCCTGCGAGGCCCAACGCGGCCCGGTCGTCTCCGGCGGCGGTCTCGCAGGCGCTCAGAGTGAGTAGCTCCAGCGGATCGTCACGGAATCTAAAGACTCCCACCATCTGATTCAGGCGGTCCAACGACAGCTTGTCGTCGAAAGTGAGGAGGAAGGTTTTATCGACCTCGTTTCCGAATTCTCCGTGCGAGGCGACGTGGACAATGGTGAACTGTTCATCCTTCAACTTCTTTTCCAGATTGGCGGCGACAAATTCTTTGTCGACAAGCGTCTCACTTCCCAAAAGAGTATGCAGGGCTTGAAGCTCTGCCGAAACATTCGGCAATGCCGGGAAACCCTGCACCGCTTCCGTCACCCCAACGGCCAGCACCTTCATGTCCTCCCGCTTGATCGGCCGAGGATCGGTCAGATTCAGGCTGGGGGTTATCCCGACGGCATATTTGGCGACCAGAAATTGCTTTCCGTCGTGCAGGGCCGCCATGGGAATGGTTCGAAGGGCTCCGTCCGGAACGAAGACCAGGGTAGCGATAGGAAAAGATGCCAAGTCCGATTCCAGAGGCCGGATCAACCAGTCATAGAGCTTTTGCGCGTGGGGGAGGTATTCTCGCGTGGTCCGTTTCTCCAGCCTGCGCCGGAATTGTCGCACCTCTCGCGTGAGAGTCTCCGCTCCCACCGGAACCAAGACTCGCTTCAGCCCAGTCGGTAGGCTGACCAGCAACTCGATTCGATCCGGCAGGAGGATCGGGTAGATGACAACCGCGCTCTTGGCCAGCACATCCAGCTGGGTGAT
>JAHKKJ010000676.1 GCA_020027655.1 Deltaproteobacteria bacterium
GGCCGAGCACAAGCCATCTATCTTCGAGCCACAGGATTGGCTAGGCAAGATGATCGAGTGGTCGCTGGAGGACGAGTCCCTGCGCGTCGCGCTGTTTCGCTTCGTCGATGTTCTACCTAGTTTAGACTCCGCTGCCGAGATCGGCCGCCACCTCGAAGAGTATTTTGCCAAGGTGGATCATGCCTTCGGCGGGTTGGTTTTTCTCGCCCAAGCTCTTCGCTCCGGCTGGTTGTTGGCGCCGGTGGCGCGTCATAACGTGACGCGACTAGCGCGACGCTTCATCGTCGATGAAGAGCCGGGCACGCTGCGTTCGGCGCTTGAAACTCTCCGCAAAGAACCTGCGGCGTTCACACTCGACGTGGTCGGCGAGGCGACGGTAAGCGAAAAGGAGGCCCTGGCGACGCAGCGTCGCTACCTCGATTTATTGCAAAGCCTGAGCGCGATCTCGGCGAGTTGGCCTGTCATGCCGCAGATCGATCAAGGGCCAGACGGGCCGCTCCCAAGAATCAATCTATCGGTGAAAGCTTCCGCTCTGAGCGCGCGTTTTGATCCATTGGATCCGGACAGTGAAAAAATCGTCCGGGAACGTCTCAGGCCGCTTTTTAGCGAGGCTGCCCGGCTCAATGCCGCCCTGACCCTGGACATGGAACAGTATTCATTCAAAGACCTGACCTTGTCGATTTTCCGCGGCCTCCTCGAAGAATCTAAATTTCAAAGTCAGCCGCATGCCGCGATTGCGATTCAGGCCTATCTTCGCGATGCGGAACATGACGTGAAAGAGTTGATCCAATGGGCGCGCGCAAGAAAGCGGCGCATCGGCGTCCGCCTAGTGAAGGGAGCCTACTGGGACAGCGAGATCACCTGGGCCAAACAGAAGGGTTGGCCGATACCCGTTTTCCTGGAAAAGACAGAGACCGACGCCAACTACGAGCGGCTGACACGCTTGCTCTTGGAGAGCTACGACGTTGTCGATGCCTCCTTCGGCAGCCACAATATCCGTAGTCTGGCGCACGCGATCGTAACGGCCGAGAAGCTCGGCGTGCCCAAATACGGCTATGAGATTCAGATGCTCTACGGTATGGGTGAGCCGATCAGGCAGGCGATCATTCGAAACGGCCAACGCGTGCGTGTCTACCTGCCGGTGGGCAGACTCTTGCCGGGCATGGCCTACCTGATTCGGCGGCTGATGGAGAACACGTCGAATACTTCATTCCTGCGCCAGACCTACGCCGAGGAAGAACAGATCGATAAGTTGATTGTGCCGCCGGCGCCGAAGAAAACTATCATGCAAGCTCGTAAAACCGCCCGGAAACGAGCAACCGCTGACGCGGTGGAGCCGTTTCAAAATGAACCGCTCTTGGATTTCTCATGTGAGAAAAATCGAGGGCAATTTGCTCAGGCGCTAAAGACTGTCAGAAAACAATTCGCTCGTAACTATCCATTATGGATCGGTGGGGAAGAGGTTGAAACGAAAAAATGGCTCGAGTCCATCAACCCGGCCGCCCCCGAGGAAATCATCGGCTGTGTCCCTGTTGCGGGTCGGGGGGAGGCAGAGCGCGCGGTGGTCAATGCCTTGGAATTCTTTCCTGAATGGAGCAGGACGCCCGCCAGCGAGCGAGCGGCTTTTATGTTCCGGGCCGCTGACATCATGCGACGAAGGCGTATTGAGCTGGCGGCGTGGGAAGTTTTTGAAGTGGGCAAGGGCTGGCGCGAAGCGGATGCCGACGTCGCTGAGGCGATCGACTACCTTGAATACTACGGCCGAGAGATGCTGCGGTTGAGCGAGCCGCGCGTGACTCAAAAACTTCCGGGAGAAAGCAACGTTTACTTTTACGAGCCCCGCGGTGTTGCTGCAGTGATTGCGCCATGGAATTTTCCGCTGGCAATTCTCACCGGCATGACGGCGGCGGCCTTGGTGACGGGAAACTGCGCAGTGATAAAACCAGCGGAGCAGTCGCCGGTGATGGGCGCTTTGCTGATGGAGATACTGCGCGAAGCAGAGTTGCCACCGGCCGCCTGCCAATTGCTTCAGGGCGGCGGCGAATTGGGAGCTTACCTTGTGCGGCATGCCTCGGTGCAACTTATTGCTTTTACCGGATCGCGGAAGGTCGGCTTGGAAATTCTGCGCACGGCTTACGATCATCAAGCGGGCCAAGAGCATGTAAAGCGAGTCGTGTGCGAGATGGGCGGCAAGAACGCCATCATCGTCGACGAGGATGCCGATCTGGACGAAGCTGTAGTTCACATCGTCGAGTCGGCCTTTGGGTACCAGGGTCAGAAATGTTCGGCCGCCTCGCGCATCATCCTTGTCGACGAAATCCATGACCTTCTGTTGGAACGGTTGGTCGAAGCGGTTCGGAGCCTCAAGATCGGTCCGCCCGAGGATCCGAGGAATTTCATCGGTCCGGTCATCGATGCCGCAGCGCACTCAAAGATCATCGGCTATCTCGCTCTCGGCAAGCGGGAAGGGAAATGCGTGCTTGAGCGGGAAGCGCCAACGAAGGGTTTTTTTGTTGGACCGGCCATTTTCAGCGAGATTGAGCCGGACAATCGCCTGGCGAACGAAGAAATTTTTGGACCTGTGCTTTCGGTCATCAAAGCCAAGGATTTCAGTCATGCGTTGCAGATCGCAAATCGCTCAGCCTTTGGGTTGACGGGTGGCGTTTTCTCGCGTTCCCCGGCGCATATCGAAAAAGCGCGACGGGAGTTTCGCGTGGGTAATCTCTACATTAACCGCGGTATCACCGGTGCCATTGTCGAACGACAACCCTTCGGCGGCCTGAAGCTCTCCGGCATCGGCTCCAAAGCCGGGGGGCCGGACTATCTGCTCCAATTTCTCGAGCCGCGGACAATTTCTGAAAACACTTTGCGCCATGGGTTTGTCGCGCCGGAGGAATTAAAAAACTAGGAAACCAATGTCCGGCCGCTCTTTCGTAACCGTTCGACCCACAGCTAGTCGCGACTCTTACGATACTCTAGGTCGTGCGGCGCCTTTCGCCGCGTACGAGGCGCCCAGTTGGTTACCGGGCGGCCAGTTGCAAACGATCTATGCGTACTATCTAAAGCAGACGCCGAATTTTACGTATCGACGCGAGCGCTGGGAAACGCCCGATCGCGACTTCATTGAACTCGATTGGTTGGATGCGTCCTCGGAAGAGTCCAGGCTCCTGGTGATGTTTCAC
>JAHKKJ010000677.1 GCA_020027655.1 Deltaproteobacteria bacterium
CGGCCATCGCTCAGGCCGCGCACATACTCCTCGCCACTCCGAGTCATACGGTTTCCTTTCCCATGCCCCTTGTCCGCGCCACGGCGTCGCCAAAAGCTTCAACGTTCATCGGACTTCCCTCAAATGGTTGAATGGTTAGAGGTCAGCCGGTCTCCGAGACTTGACGGACAATCGACGGCGGGATTGTCTCACAGAGCTACCTAACTTTTTCCCTCGGAGTCCATCGAATGCACGCCGTTAGACTTTGAGCGGGGGCAGCAAATTCTGTGGTCCACAGGCCGGCGAGACAAATCTCGGCCCATGCGTAGCGCTGCCTCAATACCTTGGTAGTAGCCGGGAAGGTGAACGAGCGTGCGATAGCCCATTCGCTTATAGAAGAGCTGTGCTCCTTCGTTCCCCGCGCGCACTTCCAGGGCGACGCAGAATATGCCCGCTACGACCGCGCATTTCTCGAGCCACTCTAGAAGTTGGCGGCCGACGCCCAATCGTCTGTAGGGCGGAGCCACCGCGAGCAGGTCCAGGTGTGCGTCGGCGTCCCCGTAGCGCATGATCGCAAACCCGGCAATGTTATCGCGAATGCATGCGACGAGTACATTGACGTCGGGGTCGCGAATACTCGCGGCTACCCGCATAGGTGTCCAACGCCATCGGAGACCGTACTCAATTAAATCCCGCGACAAATTGGCAATAGTGATAGCATCTCCCGGTCGTGCCAATCGTAACGATAGCTCAGAACGTGTCATGAGGTGTATGCCTACCGAATAGCCTTTTATCCCCAAAGCCTGGGAGCAATCAAGTTCTACGACTCCCGATTTATCCAAGTTCTGGGTCTTGGAATTTCAACCTTGAACCCATTCGCCAAGCTCAGGGCAGACTTTGAACACGGAACTTTGAACGGATTGCTACTGCTGGTTCGACTAAACCGACGAGCCGCGCGCAGGTTGCGCCTAAACGAAATATGCGGTCGGGGCGATTGATCAAAGGATTGTTTTAGATATCCAGGCACGACCCCGAATATCCTGCCCAGCCCTGATCTGACCGGATTGCCGCGCCTTCGCTAGGGCAAGGATGGAAAGGAAGGCTTGGTAGTCCTGGGCTTTGTGAAATATGGTAGCGCGACCGTTCCCTCGATTGAAATAAACCCAGCCTGTTGCCCGCGCGGGATTCTTGGCATGCGCAGGCTCTATCACAGCGCCGCGTACGATCGCAATCTGAAAAAGTAGCCTGTCCCCCTTTCCCCCTACCAATAAGATGTCCCGACACTCTTTTCTCGGATCCGAACGCTTCGCTACAAGAAATCAATCGGCTATTCGACACGGATTTCTCCCGTTTTACCGTCAATAATCAGGTTGCTTGACTCTTACTTTGTCAGTGTTATTTTTAAAAAAGAAATAAAAATAGAGTAGTTCATGAAAAAAATCTTTTTTGCAGCCCTATTTTTACAACTATTGGTGTTTGCACTGATGGCGCCTGGTCTGCGTGTAGATGAAAGACGGGAATTCATTTCGAAAACAATGAATTCTGATGTTCAAAAGCTTTTGAAAAACTCCGGCAGAGAAATCATTGGCGAGGAGCCATTTTCAAGCAAAAATAATAATATCATGGACTATATGATCGGCTTTTATAATACCGATCACGGTTTACTTGTTACGCTTCAAGCATTAAAGCAACGTTTCGATGAATACGGACACGCGATCCCGGATGTTTATAATAGCGAACTTGTGGCGATTGTATTTGTTGATAAGTTGCTCTTGTGGTATAAGTCTGAAACCGCTAAAAGCACATTAAAAGCAAAAATGGCGCGGTTAATGGGAAAACAATTTATTTAAGCAGCCACAAACTGCTTTTTTTTCTTTGGGACCCCGAATTGGGACATACCTCGAAACTTTGTGATAGACTTCTCCAGAAGCTTACAGAGCATTTCAAATCCTTACCAAGCCAGAGAGACCCCGGATTAATTAACTAACAACAATTTTATTGTAGTCCGCAGGCATCGGGGTCAGACATAACAATCGATTCTGTTGAAAAACCCTCCATTCATCCTTCGAGAGCCAGCACGAACGGAGCCGCGGTTGAATCGTTAGAGCTTTTCCGTTCATGCTGAGCCTCGTCGAGGCATTAACCAGTTCACAATAATGGCTGCACTGCGCGAAGAGATGTTCCGGGGGGTCTCATACCTTTTCAGCAGAATCGCCTTGTAGTGGATGACCTCGATAACGCAACTTGCTATGGCTTAAAGCCCACCACGAGATGGGCCCGATGGGACTCGGGGAACGATTCTCCTTCGCACTTGAGCGTGACGATGTATGTGCCCGCCGTTGGAATCGCCTCGGGCGGAATGATCGCCTGAAGCTCGTCCTTCGAGTTGAAACTGGTGGGCAACGGCTGCCCATTCAGCATGACCCGGTGGAATGGCCACATTCCCCCCTGCCCTCTTACTCTCAACACCGTGGGGCCGGATCCCTCGATGAGAAAGAGCGGCGATATTTCGAGGTCAAGCGGCAAGCTCTGGTAGGAATAGAATGACGGAATCGGATTTTTGTATTTGTGAAATGCGATATCAATCAACTTCCCGTCCATGACGACCATCTTGACGTTTTGCGTCATCCAGATGTCTTGTAGCGGGTCCCCCTCGACGATGGATAGGTCTGCGACCTTGCCGGGCTCGACGCTGCCGTAGTCCTTGTCTTTCCTGAAAGTCCTGGCGACATTAAGCGTGGCGGCTTGGATAGCCTTCATCGGCGGCACGCCCGCCTCCACGTCAATCGCCAGGGCCTGATGCATCAGCAAGGCCGCCATGCCGCGGGGCGGGTCCGAGCCTTCCTTCAGGATGCCGCCGGTCTGGACGTAACGCTGGATGAATTCCTTCGCTTTTTCATAGCCGACTTTGGCTTGCTGGCGCTGCTCGGGAGTATATCGCTTGAGCAACTTGTCATATGCGTTGTCCGTCACCGCGCGGACCGCCGCGGGGAGATCTGCATTGGGGTTGTTCAAGATTTGGTTTTCTCTTTCTCTGAAACGCTCGGCGCTCCGCGAAAGCGGCCGCAGCCATTTGGCAATAGTGGGAGTCCACGCGACCTGGTGCTCCACCATGGCTCCGATCACCTCGTCGAAATTTTCGGTTTGGTAATAAGCGCCGGCGAGCTCCTGATCGATAACACCCCCTAGCCGATCC
>JAHKKJ010000678.1 GCA_020027655.1 Deltaproteobacteria bacterium
GAAACTTTGTGTAGCTATCAGGTACTTGGCCGACACCTCTCGCAGTAAGGGGATCTTCTGGATCGTAGCCGACCATGACGTCCAATAACTTCGCCAAGTCGGCAACGGTGCGGGACATGGGACCGAGAGATCCGGCGATGGACGGCCAACCCGCATAGACTCCGCCGCGGCTCACGAGGCCGGCCGTGGGGCGCATTCCAGCGATCGAGTTCCAGGTCGAAGGGCGACGGATCGACGCAAAACCTTCTTGCCCGAGTGCTGCCGTGCAAAAGTTGGCTGCAACGCTCGCTCCGGAACCGCCAGAGGAGCCTCCGGCGGTTCGCTCGAGATCGTAAGGGTTTCGGGTTGAGCCGAAGAGGGAGCCATGGGTATCGCCGCCGCCGAGCTCACCCAAGGTAGCCTTCGCCAAAATGATTGCGCCGGCCTTTTTGAGTTTCTCAACCACAAAGGCGTCTCGATCCGGATAGTAGTTTTTGAACAAAACCGAGCCCAAAGTTGTCGGCATGCCTTGGGCATCCGCCTGATCCTTGATGATGATCGGAATCCCGTGCAACGGCCCGACGAAACCTGCCGCCTTGAAAGCTTGATCAAGACGATCCGCCTCTTCAAGAGCCTTGGGATTTAGGGTGATGATCGAGTTGATGGCGGGGCCCTGCTTGTTATAAGCGTCGATGCGATCGAGATATGTCTGTACCAGTTGGCGGGCCGTGAGTTGGCCGGATTTGTAGGCACTGTGAATGTCGTCGATGGTTGTTTCGAGAACATTAAAGGCCGCGACTGTAGTACTCATTGAATAACTCCTTGGTTTTGGTTGTACCGTTCTTTCGTAATCAACCACCTCTCATTATTTCATGGTCAAGAAAATGTCCAGTTCGGCGTACCGACTAAAGCAAGGCGCCCCAACGCCAGGGGAATCAGCTTTACAGACAGCTTAACCGTGCTAAATTGTTAGTTATGAATCAGGGAATGAAGAAAGTAGGCGAGAGGCGATAATGGCTGAGACGGGAAAGCGATTGTTCATCGGCATAAAGATTTCAAATTCGCTGCAGAATGAGTTGAACAGCCCTGCTCCCGGGACTGAGCGCTACTTCAAAGGTGATGATGGGGAATTTCTCCAGATTGTCAGCGTGGATGACCAAAAGCTGATTGGACGGTACGTCAAGGATGGGTTTTCCGTCGCCGACATTAGTGATGTCAGCCGCAATGTCCGCAGCATCGTAAAACTGATTACACGCGGACATCAGATAGGGGAAGATTCCGTCCACATCTATGTGATTTAGTATCCGGGTTAGCTGAAATCCCTCACCGAGCGGCTAAGAGGACTTCTCGAAGGACGCGCGAATGTGACGAGCCTAACAATACTACGATTTGTCGCTGTCAGACGCCATGTACTCCCGTTCTAGTCTTTGCCAATCATCGAGGCCGACAATTTGATCGCGTTCCTTGAAAGTTGTTAGCGCCGCGTCCATCGCCTCAGTTGTACCTTCTCGTTTGAGCAAACCGAGCGCCACTCTCATGGCGTAGATGCCGGCTCTCTGTGTTTCAGATGGGTAAATCGCGATCCGGTATCCCATCTGCTGCAGTCGTTCGACCGGCAGCATAGGCGTCTTCCCCCCTTTGAAGACGTTGACTAGGAGTGGGATATTCGGAAGGGCCCGGGGGATTTCTTCCAATTCCGCTTCTGACTGCGGAGCTTCGATAAAGACGGCATCAACGCCAAGTTTGGCAAATGCCCGGCCTCTTCGAATGGCGTCATCAAAGCCATTCACGCCGCGCGCGTCAGTGCGCGCGATAATACAAAAGTCGGGGTCGGTGCGGCTGGCGAGCGCGGCTGCCAGTTTTTTTTCCATTTCAGCAAGCGGGACAACGTCTTTGCCGTCAAGGTGACCGCAGCGCTTCGGGGTGATCTGATCTTCGATGTGAATGGCTGCCGCGCCGGTGCGTTCGAACTCTCGAACCGTACGAACTAGATTAATGGCATTGCCATAACCCGTATCCGCATCAGCGATGACGGGTATTCGCACCGCTGAAACCACCTGGGCGGCGCGCTCGATTACTTCGGACATGGTGACCAGCCCGATATCCGGTATTCCCATGCTGCGCGCGACCGCGCCACCGCTTAAATAGGCCGCCTCGAAGCCCGCCGCCTCTACGAGACGGGCGGATAGACCGTCGTAACAACCCGGTGCCACCAAGAGTTTGTCACGTTTGAGCAGCTGTTTGAGTACTTGCCTTGGATTCATCTTGTTTCTCCAGATTATGCGAATCCCGCGACGATTATGCCGATTGCACGGTAAACATGTCCATGAACCGATCTACGGGAGTTGCCTGCAGGGTTGGAAGTTCCAGACACAGATCAAGGATTTTTTTGCTCCATGGCGGAGCCAAGCGCGAATTTAGATTTGCTACAAATTTTTTTATCAAAAGGGGAATGCCTTCCGGGCGGCGTCGCCGGTGACCGATGGGATATTCGACGGCGACTTTTTCCGTCGCCGACCGGTCTTTGAAAAAAACCTGGACGGCGTTGGCGATGGAGCGCTTCTCTGGGTCAAGATAATCCTCGGAGTAACGGGCATCCTCGATGATAATCATCTTGTCGCGCAATGCATCGATGCGCGGATCGCGGGCGAATTTATCTTCGTAATGATCGGCGGTGAGCTCGCCGAAGATCAATCCGACCGCGGTCATGTACTGGATACAATGGTCGCGGTCCGCGGGATTGTGCAGTGGTCCGCTTTTGTCGATGATGCGGATTGCCGACTCCTGGGTAATGATCGTAACCCTTTCAATTTGATCGAGCCGATTCTTCACCTCTTCGTGCAGCTGGATAGCGCACTCCACGGCTGTCTGCGCGTGAAATTCTGCGGGAAAGGAAATTTTAAAGAGCACATTTTCCATAACGTAGGAGCCTAGGGGTCGGGGTAGACTGAACGCTCTTCCTTTGAATAGGACATCGTAGAATCCCCAGGTCTTTGCCGATAGAGCCGACGGGTAACCCATTTCGCCTTGCAGCGCCATGAGCGCCAGCCGGACGCCTCGGCTGGTGGCATCACCGGCGGCCCAGGACTTGCGCGGGCCGGTGTTCGGCACGTGGCGATAGACCCGCAGGCTACCGCCGTCGGTCCAGGCGTTGGCGATGGCGCTGATGATTTGTTCCTTGCTTCCGCCGAGCAA
>JAHKKJ010000679.1 GCA_020027655.1 Deltaproteobacteria bacterium
CAACGCGGCGCCACTGGCGAATCCACTACTGGGCAATCGAGTTTGGATGAGCTGCAGAAGGGAAAACCGCCCACGTCGGGCCCGCTCAAGGATATTTATTTTAGTTTCGATCGTTACGATTTGGAAGGCGAGGCGCGCGAAACCCTCAAAGCGAATGCCGATTGGCTGAAGCGAAACCCGGCGGCGAGAGTCGAAATCGAAGGCCACTGTGACGAGCGCGGAACAAACGAGTATAACTTGGCCCTCGGTGCAAAGAGAGCCCAGGCAGCGAAGGATTATTTGATCACAATTGGAATCTCTACAGAGCGGCTATCGACCATCAGTTATGGCGAAGAGATTTCGGTCTGTAAGGAGCCAAACGAGAGTTGCTGGCGTCAAAACCGACGCGCACGCTTTGTGGTTATCCAAGCCCGACCTGCTTCGTAAATCGGTTGATTCCTTGCGACCGATCCCCTTGTTTGCCTTTCTATGAAAACGAATCACGTTTTTTTCTTGGCCGTTGCAGCGGGTTGGATTTTTGGCTGCGTGAATCCCCAACAGATCGATCTCATCGAGCGCGAACAGCGGCGGATGCGCACGGACACAAACGCTATGCAGTCAGATTTGGATTCGATGCGGGGGACTCTTGCCGACACCCGCGCTAACGTGCAGCAGATGCAGAGAGAGGTGAGTGCCCTCAAGGAAAGGGTCGACGAAACCCGAGTCCAAGTCGGTAGACAAATCGGACAAACCAGTCGTGAAGGGGATCAAAGAGTAAAGAATTTAGAAACTCGGTTGGCGAAACTCGAAGAGGACCTGAAAGCGCAAGAAGAGGTGCTGAAGGCGCGTGAGGAGGCGATCAAGCAACTCCGCGAGACCCTGGAGGCCCAGCAGAAAACCGTGCCAAGCGATGGTCTCGTTGAGGGAGCGGCCGCGGAGTCTGATGCGATCAGGAGAGATTACGAAACCGCCTGGCGCACACTGGACAAGAAAGATTACAAGGCGGCCATTGCGCGATTCCGGGAATTCATCAAGAAGTATCCGAAGAGTACGCTTGCGGGCAATGCACAATACTGGATTGGTGAAAGTCATTACGCTCTGAAAGAATTCGATCAGGCGATTATCGAATTTGATGCGGTCCGAAGAAAATATCCGCAGGGAGAAAAAGTTCCAGCTGCGCTTTTGAAGCAAGGCTTCGCCTTCGCAGATCTTGGAGAGAAAGTTAATGCTCGGCTAATTCTCCAGGAGGTAGTCGAAAAGTATCCACAGTCTCCCGAAGCGGTAAGAGCCAAACAGCGACTAAAATCGCTAGAATCGTAATTAGGCAACCAGCCTGATTCCATAGACCCCGTTACAACTTCGCTGCCGGTCCGCCCCCTCGTTTCCCAGTCGATCCCCCATAGTCGGGCCTCCTGGGATGAGGGAGGGAACAATGAAAATCTTTCGTCATATAGAGGATCAAGGGCTTTCAATGTCAGGAACCGTCGCTACTATGGGTAATTTCGACGGTATACATCTTGGGCATCAAGCTCTGGTACGTAATACGGTCGAGGAATCGACGCGGTTGGGTTACCCTTCGACCGTCTTGACGTTTGAACCCCATCCGCTAAAAATTCTTGCTCCCGAACGTGCTCCTTTGCTCATCCTGTCTTACGAAGACAAAATGGCCCTTCTTGAATCCTTGGGTGTCGATATCGTTGTAGCCCAACGGTTTGACCGCCAGTTCGCAAGCATTGCCGCAGACAAATTCGTCCGTCGGTTTCTTGTGGACCGCCTGAAGATTAAGAAATTATGGGTGGGGCGGGACTTGCGATTTGGTCAGGGCCGGAAAGGGGGAACGGATAATCTGCTGCGGTCGGCACCTGGCGCCGGATTCGAGGTGGGCATCTTAGATCCCATTTTGCTCGATGGCATTCGGATCAGTAGCTCGAGAATCCGGCAGCTGGTTGAAGAAGGTCGCGTGGATGAAGTTCGACCCATGCTCGGGCGCTACCACTTTGTATCGGGTCGCATAGTCACGGGACACCGCCGAGGGCAGGAACTAGGATTTCCGACCGCGAATATTGCAAGCCAGACGGAAGTCGTTCCTCTGAACGGGATCTATGCAACATTAATCCAACTTAGGAACAAACAATGGCTGAGTGTTTCCAGCGTCGGCGTCAACCCGACCTTTGGCGTTTTATCTTGGATTTTGACGGTGACATATACGGCGAGTGGGTCAAGCTTTCCTTCCTGAAGAGAATCCGAGACGAAAAAAAATTTGTGCTGGTCAAGGATTTAATTGCGCAGATGCACGAAGACGTGAAGTATGTAAAGGGCGTATTCAAAGAACTTGGGTTGGCAGACAAACAAGATCCCCAAAGCAATTGATCTCTATGAATCTTCAAAGAGCGGTCGTGCACCCTCAATCGGCGGGCATAAGATTGGATCTTTTTTTGACCCGTTGTTTGCCGGATATCATGAATCGCGATGGGCTTAGCCGTTCCGGGATTCAAAAACTAATCGCCGCAGGACAGATCACTCTAAACGGTAAACCCGCAAAAGCGAGTGCGCGACTCAAAACCAACGATCTCGTCGCCATCAGGAGCCTGCCGCCGAAAAAGTCTAGATTAGTGGCTGAGCCAATTGCCTTGAACGTCCTCTACGAGGACGATGACTGCATCGTTATCAACAAAGCTCCTGGAATCGTGGTTCACCCGGCGGCCGGCAGAACCACGGGAACTTTGGTCAATGCAATTTTGCATCACTGTCCAGACCTGCAGGGGATTGGCGGAGAATCCCGTCCAGGCATCGTCCATCGATTGGACAAAGATACCTCTGGCGTCATGATTATCGCTAAAAGCATGGCCGCTTTTCAACAGCTCGCGCGGCAGTTCAAAGAGCGACGGGTGAAAAAGGAATACCTGGCGCTTGTTTTGGGGAGGCCAAAAGACGCGCGCGGTATCATCGATCGGCCCATAGGGCGGCACCGTTCGGATCGGAAACGAATGTCCAGTATTCACGCTCTGGCTCGAAAACGGGAGGCCATTACAGAATGGAGTGTCGAGAGATGCTTTCGGCCAAAGAACGCAGCACGTGATTCTTATTGGGTTAGCTTGTTGAGGCTGAGGCCACGGACCGGGCGAACTCATCAAATCCGGGTCCATCTCGCCGATCTGGGCTATCCCTTAGTCGGTGATAAAGTCTACGGCCGTAAGCGGCCGAATCCGACGATCAAAAATGCCGATGTTTCCAGTTTGGGCTCATTCTCGCGCCAAGCGCTCCATGCGGAGCGGTTGAGCCTATTGCATCCTCGGACTGGAGCTCCCATGGAATTCTACGCGCCGTTAGCCGAGGACATCGAAAGCCTTCTGAAAACTCTCGAAGATTAACTTCTGGATCGGCAGAAGCGCGGAAAATCGACAGAGGGGTTGACAAGGAGAGGCCTTTTACTTAGTATGGATTTAAAGAAATTGTTCATTTCAGCGATCTCTTTGAATTAACCCCCACACTGACAAAATCGTTAAGCATCCGGCCTGGATTTGTTTTGGATCTTGAGGAAAAGATTCGCATCCGAGCGTAGAAACCTGTCGCATTGACATGTCGCGTCTGCAAACGTGCCGCTACTTATATGTAACCTCGTCTCATCGAGAGGTCGGGCGATTTTTACTCGTCAATACAATTCTGCAGGTAAGTTACGGAGAAGATGCGGTGTGGGCGAAGTGATCACGAGAGTCTTTTTTAAGAGCGTGAAAGGAGAAGCATAGTTTATGGTCCGTGGCAGAACTCGAAGCGCCGAACCGGAAACCCTGGAAGATAATGGGTTAAACCTCAAGGCCCTCAAAGAAAAGAAGATCAGTGACCTGGCACTGATCGGCAAGAATTTTAATATTGAGGGCGCCGCCAATATGCGCAAGCAAGAGCTGATTTTTGCGATTTTGCAAGCGCAAACGGAACAGAACGGCCACATCTACGGGGAAGGCGTGTTGGAAACCCTACCGGATGGTTTTGGGTTTCTGCGAGCTCCCGATTACAATTATCTTCCCGGGCCTGACGATATCTACGTTTCCCCGAGCCAGATTCGTAGATTCAACTTGCGGACGGGGGATATTATCTCAGGCCATATTCGTCCCCCCAAAGAAGGGGAACGTTACTTCGCGCTCCTCAAGGTTGAATCGATCAACTACGAAGATCCGGAAAGAGCTCGGGAAAAAATCCTTTTCGATAATCTTACCCCCCTCTACCCCAATGAACGTCTCCGTCTCGAATATCAGCCCGAAGATTATACGACGCGTATCGTGGATTTGTTGACACCGGTTGGCAAGGGCCAGCGCGGCTTGATCGTCGCCGCGCCGCGGACAGGCAAAACGATGATGCTGCAGCATATCGCCAAGGCCATTGCCCATAATCACAAGGAAGTCATCCTCATCGTCCTGCTGATTGACGAACGCCCCGAAGAGGTCACGGATATGCAACGATCGGTGGATGGTGAGGTCATCAGTTCCACCTTCGATGAGCCTGCGACACGACACGTCCAGGTTGCCGAAATGGTGATTGAAAAGGCCAAACGGCTTGTCGAACATGGCAAAGACGTTGTGATTCTCCTCGATAGTATCACCCGACTCGCGCGGGCGTATAATACGGTGGTACCGCCAAGCGGCAAGATTCTATCCGGCGGTGTCGACTCCAATGCGCTTCATAAGCCGAAGAAGTTCTTCGGCGCGGCGAGAAACATCGAGGATGGTGGCAGCTTGACTATTATTGCCACGGCCCTGATCGATACCGGTAGCCGGATGGATGAAGTCATTTTTGAAGAATTCAAAGGCACTGGGAACATGGAGGTGCACTTAGATCGACGGCTCATGGATAAGCGAGTTTTCCCCGCAATCGACATCAACAAGTCGGGAACCAGGAAGGAGGAATTGCTGATCGCCAAAGAGGAGTTGAATCGGATCTGGATCTTGCGGAAAGTACTATCGCAGCTGAGCGTAGTCGAAGCGATGGAGTTCTTGCAGGATAAGATGCATGGAACCAAGGACAACAAAGAATTTTTTGAGTCCATGAACCAGTAACTTTCCCCGGTTTTCCCGCTACCTTGCGTGCAACGCTTATCTTTGTTAAAAACGCAAAGATATCTAAGTCTATTAAAGCTTTTTACTCAGAGCCGGTGGTTGTGTATGGGTCGTAGAAACCGGCCGGCCTGGATATTTATTTCACACCCTTTCTGATCCCTTGCGCGGTGCCC
>JAHKKJ010000680.1 GCA_020027655.1 Deltaproteobacteria bacterium
TTGGCATCGGTACGGTGGAGCGAGAGTTAATGCTCGGACTTGTGGAGACCGATCGCATCAGAGTCGAGTTCCAGAAGATCCTTAAAGAAGGGAGTCGGTAAGTACTATCTGGCGAAATCGAGTTCAAAACGCTCAAGCCGTTTAAGCCGTTCAAAACGTTTTGAACGATTTGAACGGCTTGAACGAATTGAACTCTGCTAGGCGAAAGACCCATTCGCTCCGGAGGTGCTCGTCCGACCGCTGTTAGAGTGAATAATCCGTGCCGGCTGCCAACCTAGAAACAGGAAAGGAGGACTGACCATGTTGGATGGGCGCATGATCTCTTTTCGAGGTGGCTTCATCACTGTTCTAGTCACTCTGGTTCTCATAGGGCTGGGCTCTTCGGCCCCGGCGCAAACGCGACCGCCAGCGCTGCAAAAATTGGTCGAAGAGGCGAAGAAGGAAGGGACGTTGAAGCTACAGTGGCTGGGAGGACGTTTGGATGGCGATGCGGGGTTGAGGCCGATGGTAGCGGCCCTGAACAAGATGTACGGGACAAACTTAAAGCTCCAATACACGCCTGGTCCCGACTTCCCCACAATGCTCAACAAGATCACCCAGGAGAAGGCAGCAGGCGTGCCGTCGAGCACCGACATCAACTTGATGACCTCAAACCATGTGGCTGAGGGAACAAAGAACGGGGTGATGAAAAAGATGGACTGGGGCTCGATCCTTGAGCGCCCGGTCCCATCTGATGCGAACGTAAACAGGATAGCCCCCGAAGGAACTGCCGTCATGATTGCCTCCAGGGTAGTCGGCATCACCTATAACTCTAACCTGGTTAAGGGCGATGACGTCCCGGATGTAATGGAAGATGTCTTTAATCCCAAGTGGAAGGGAAAAATCGCCTCCACACCGTTCGCCACAGGGCTTTATCAGTTTGCCGCCAAGGACATGCTGGGCTACGAGTACATGAAAAACTACACGGTCCGGCTCGCTCGTCAAATCGGCGGTCTCATTGCTTGCAACGCGGTCGATCGGGTGAGCAGCGGCGAGTTCGCGATGATGGTGTTTGACTGCGGCCACGATGACGCCTACAGGTATCAAAAGCGCGGCGCGCCGGTGGGTCACATAACCCCGAAAGAGATTGCCCGGATCAATCTTCTTTACATGGGCGTTCCCGTACATGCCGAGCATCCCAACGCGGCGGCGCTCTTCATCAACTTTATGAACACTCGCGAAGGCCAAGCTCTCCAGTGGGAGCATGCCCGTCATGACCTCCATATCTATCCGGAGGCCAATACGCGCAAGCCGGTACAGAGGGTGGTCGAAGCGCGGGGGAAACTCGCGCTCGATAGCGTGGAGCGGGAATTGTCACTGGGGCACGAGGAGGTCAACCGCCTCAGGGATGAGTTCGTAAAGATCCTGAAGGAATGGGGCAAGTAGCCGTTCAAATCGTTCAAACGGTTTAAGTCGTTCAAACCGTCTGAACGAGATTACGGCTGGAACGGCTTGAACTGCTGGAACGATTTAAACCGTCACCGGTAAGTGAGGCGCAAATGACTGAGCTCGCGCTGAGGCTTTTTAAGTTTCCCGCCATTCGAATCCTACGAATATCGCCGCTCGTGCCGATAGCGCTGCTACCGATGCTGGCACTCGCCGGGTTTATCCTGGTGATTCTATGGGTGAGTTTTCAGACCGGAGTTATCGGCACGGCGCAAGCCCAATACACGCTGGGTAATTATCGCGCTGTCTTTGCCGACCCTTTGGCTTATAGCTCGCTGTTAAACACTCTTGTCTTTGCCACAGCCACGACGCTCTTTGCCATGGCTATCGGTCTTCCCATCGCCTGGCTGACCGAGCGGACGACCATAGGCGGGAAGCCAATCATATACGGGATCATGACGGTCGGCCTGCTCATTCCCGGGATCTTTGTCGCTATGGGCTGGACTTTCATAGCTCATCCCCGCATCGGCTTCCTGAATCAGTGGCTGGTTTGGCTCTTTGGGCTGGACGAAGGGCCGATCAATATCGGAACTCCCATCGGCATGGGTTTCGTCCAGGGGCTCAACCTCGCTCCTCTGGCTTTTATCTTTACCGTGCAGATGTTCCGCGCCATGAATCCCCTGCTGGAGGAGGCTGCGCGCATCGCCGGTTTGAGTTTTACCGCGACCTTAAGACGGGTCACCTTGCCTCTAGCCACGCCGGGCATCCTGGCCGCGGGGATCTACATTTTCACCGTTGGCATCGCCACCTTCGATATTCCCGCGGTCCTCGGTCTCGGTAATCGGGTTTACCTTTTCAGCACCTACATGTTCATCCAAACTTTCCCGCAAGAGTACGTCCCCAGGTATGGGATCACCGCCAGCATCGGCACCGCCATGATCATCGTGGCGCTTGGACTCACTTACTGGTATGGGCAGGTGCTGCGCCGGGGAAGTCGCTACGAGGTGATCACCGGAAAGGGATATCGGCCCAAGCCGATCGATCCGGGACGCTGGGCCATTCTCTGTTGGGCCTGCATCGGTTTCTACGCCTTCATAGCAAAGCTACTGCCGGTGACAATGATCGCTTTCGTGGCTTTTTCACCCTATGTCGCGCCGCCGTCTTTCGACATGCTCAGCCAGTTGTCGCTGAGCAATTTCTACAGGATCAATTGGGAGTTAGTGCTGCGCGGGCTCCGCAATACCATTACTCTGATGGTGGTTGTTCCTGCGGTGGTACTGTGCGTCTCTTTCTGCATCTCATGGCTGGTGGTGCGCTCGCGCAGTCGCGCGCGCTACCTACTAGAATTTGGCGCCTTTTTACCGCACACGCTGCCGGAGGTGCTGTTTGCCATCGGCGCGCTGTTGTTGGCGCTGTTTGTTCTTAAAGATTTTCTCCCGCTCTACGACACCGTGTGGTTGATCGCCATTGTTTACGTCGTGGTGCGCATGGCCTTTGCCACTCGGGCGATGAATGGCGCTCTGCTGCAAGTTCATAGAGAGCTTGAGGAAGCTGCGTCCGTGGCCGGCCTCTCGACCCTGCGCACAGCTTGGCGGGTTGTGCTACCGCTGATCCGGCCGACGATGTTTTCCGTGTGGATCTGGACGATGCTACTGGTCTATCGCGAGGTCACGGTAGCGGTCTTTTTGACCAGTCAAAACAGCATTACCCTGCCGGCCATTGTTTGGAGCTACTGGAACGC
>JAHKKJ010000149.1 GCA_020027655.1 Deltaproteobacteria bacterium
ATCTTGATACCGGGCGGCGGGGCGAAATCGGTTATCGGGGTCCCGGCGGTGGCGAGCTTCATGAATTCTGTCCAGATGGGAAGCGCCGCTTGAGCGCCGGAAAGGCCCAGTTTCGCCTTGTTGTCGAAACCCACCCAAACCACAGCCAGCAAGTCCGAGGTATACCCGACGAACCAGGCATCTTTGTAGTCGTTAGTGGTTCCCGTCTTGCCGGCAGCCGGACGTGTAAAGCCCCACCGTCGGGCCGCATCCGCCGTGCCGCGGTCGAAGACTCCTTTTAAAAGGTGGTTCATGATGAAAGCTATTTGCGGTGTTAGCACTTTCTCAACTCTGACATCGCGCTTTTCCCGCGCTCCACCATCCGAATCCACAACCTGTTTCACCGCCAGCGGACGGGTACGCACGCCATTATTCGCCAAGGTCGAAAACGCAACGGCGACTTCCAGCGGCGACACCTCCGCGGCGCCAAGCGCCAACGACGGCACCGCAGGGAGAGAACTCTGAACGCCAAGACGGTGCGCGATATCGCGCACCCGTTTAATGCCCACATCGCGGGCGATTCGCGCCGTGGCCGAGTTCAAAGACTTCTCAAGCGCGCGGCGAAAGGTGACCGTGCCAAAATACTCGTCGTTATAGTTACCGGGCTCCCACTCCTGCCCGTCGTAGTTCCACTTGAAAGGAGAATCCTCCACCATGGTTGCCGGCGTAAATTTCTTGCCACCCTCACCACCCGACATGAGGGCCGCCAAATAGACAAAAGGCTTAAAGATCGAGCCTGGCTGCCGCTTTGCCTGGAAGACACGATTGAATTGGGACTTTTGATAGCTCCGGCCGCCAACCATCGCCTTAATTTCACCGGTCTGAGGTCGGAGCACGATGATTGCGCCTTCGAGATTATCTTCCTCGCCTTGTCGTCGTAGAGCCGGATAGGACGCCTCTAGCTTTTTGAGGCCTTCGGCGAGGGACCTTTCCGCCATTTTTTGTAGCTGCAGGTCCATGCTCGTAAAGATTCTAAGCCCCTCAGCCGTAAGCACATCGTTGGAATAATTTTCCGCCAATTCGCGTCGGAGATAGTCAACATAGTAAGGGGCATCATTGGTTACTTTTATTAGCTCCCGACGCGGCAGACTCTCCCGCATCGCCGACTCGTATTGCTTGCGGGTAATAACCTTGTCGTCCAACAACTTTGCCAGAACAACGTTTCTGCGCTTGGTTGCTGCGTCTGGACTGCGATAAGGAGACAGTCTATTCGGCGCTCGGACCAAACCCGCCAACAGGGCCACCTCGCCCACTGTAAGCTCGGATAACGGCTTGGAGAAATAAAACTGGGACGCCTCCCAGATGCCGAAAATCCCTTGTGACCCTCTCTGGCCAAGGTAAATCTCGTTTAAATAGTTTTCCAAGATTTGGTCTTTGGTATACTTGCGCTCCGCGATCAGCGCCATGATCGCTTCCTTCATCTTGCGGCTGAATTTGCGCTCATCACTGAGGAAAAAATTCTTCATCAATTGTTGGGTGAGCGTACTGCCACCTTGGACCACGCCTCCGCTGCGAAGATTGACCCATGTGGCACGCATGATCGAAACCGGATCGATACCGTGGTGATGGTAAAAGCGCTCGTCCTCGACGGCCAAGATGGCTTTTACGATCAACGGGGGCACTTCAGGTAGAGCAACAACTCTGCGCTCCTCCCAGACCCGCTCATAAAGACCGGTGATCAGCTCCGGTTCTAGCTCGAGGGAAAACAATTCTTCCCCTGTCGCGCTGTTTTCAATTCTAGCGATGGTTGTACCCTGCAAGGAGAAGCGAACCGGAAAGCCCTTAAACTGTTCCGCAGGGTAGGAAAAATCATGGAGATAAATTTCCAATAGTCCGCGCGACGGCTGCAAACGATACTCCCCTCGCGCTTTGGGCGGAGACTGACTTTCGTGATAACCAAGGCGGCGGAGCTTCTCCGACAGATCCTGGAAGCGAAGATTGATTCCGACATAGAGTAAATGGGAGTCAGAATAAATCTTCGACGGGAAGCGCCACTTCTGCCCCTCAAATTTTGCTGCGACGGTTTCCTCAAGCCGTCTGAGATACCAACCGCCAAAAACGAGCCCGCTGGAAGTGACGATGAGAAGTGAGACCAGGAGGATACTAAAAATTCGAAGTTTGGGCCTTTTCAAACCTAGCACTCCAAATGTGAAATTTATTGTTACCTAGTTCCTACGCAAAAGCAACAAAAAGAGGGCCGTGTGTGTGATGACCCGGCCCTCTCATAGACGGGAGATAACAGCAGGAATTAGTTTTGCGGCTTGAGTGCTAGGAAAAGCGTGCTCTCGCCACGGCGCACCAATAGAAGAACCCCTTTCCCTTTGCGAATCCCGGCGAGGGATTTCTTGTATTCATCGATACTACGTATGGGCTTTCTATCGACCTCAAGGATGACGTCTCCTCTTCGGATGCCGGCCTCATCGGCCGCGCTCCCCGGCTCTACGGCTGACACAACGACACCCTCCGCTTTTTCGAGTCCCAAACTTTCGGCAATCTGCGGCGTCAGCTTCTGCACCGTCATCCCCAATTCGCCCTTTTCGGGAGCAGAGGCGACCACTTCTTCGTCTTTCAGTTCACCGACGCTCACCGTCAGTTGCAGCTCTTTCTTGTCGCGCAACACCTTCATGCGCACCCGGCGATCCACAGGAGTCCGTGCAACAATGATGGGCAGATCACCCGAGTCTCTAATCTCCTTACCGTCGAATTCGATGATGACGTCGCCGACTTTGACGCCCGCTTTCTCCGCCGGCCCGTCTTTTGAGATATTGGCGACCAGAGCGCCGCGACCTCTATCCATACCCAGACTATCAGCGATTTCCGGGGTAACCTTCTGGATCAGCACACCCAAATAACCGCGCGTAACTTTGCCCTTCCCCTTGAGCTGTGGGAGGAGTTCTTTGACCAGATTGATCGGAATGGCAAAGCCGATTCCGATATTGCCGCCCGAACGGCTGAAGATGGCGGTGTTGATGCCAACCACTTCGCCGCGCAGATTGATGAGCGGACCGCCGGAGTTTCCTGGGTTGATCGAAGCGTCGGTCTGAATAAAGTTGTCATAGGGGCCCTGGCCGATATGACGACCCTTGGCACTCACGATGCCCGAGGTCACTGTGCTGTCTAGGCCGAATGGATTGCCGATAGCCATCACCCATTCTCCGACCTCGAGGTTGTCCGAATCTCCAAGACTTGCGGCAGTCAGACCGGTCTTAGTATTGATCTTGATGATGGCTATATCGGTCTTGGGATCCCGTCCCACGACCTTGGCCTCATATTCTTGCTCGTCTGAGAGTTTCACCACGATCTTCTGCGCATTCTCAACCACGTGGTTGTTCGTCAAGATCGACCCGTCGGCATCGATGATAAACCCAGAGCCGAGACTTCTTTGCCGTTGCGGACCTCGAGGCACAGGTCCGCCGAAGAACCGCTTCCAAAAATCATTAAAGGGGTCATCCTCGCCAAACGGATTCCCGAACTCTTGTTGGCCGCCGCGTCCTTCGCTGACCTGAGTCGTGGAGATATTCACGACCAAAGGTTTCACCTTCTTCGCAAGTGCGACAAAATCCGGTAATTGACCTGGCGATCGCGGGTCAGGACTTCCGCTTTCGCCCATCATGTTTACGGCTCGGCTGGGCGACAGCCAATCGAGGCTGCCGCTGATGCCCAAACCGACCACCAGCGAAACCAAAGCAACTAACATGACCCCTTTAAGGCCTACGTTTCCACGCCAGATGTTTTTCAAGTTCATTCAACGCTCCTATTTCTTCTTCACGGCCTCCACGTATTTCATCCTCAGGTCGAAAAGAATATCCTCTACAAGCCTTTCTTCACCCGCATCTAAGTTGCCGCGGGTCTTTTCTTGCAACATGCCGAGAATATCGATCATCTGTTTGGCCACTGGAATATCGGTTTCACTTTTTCCGCCCAGGGGGTTCGGTATCTCACCCAGGTGCATGAGCGCCTGGGTACTGAGACTGATGATAAAAGTCGAAAAGTTGATTTCAGGAAGGGGTTCATGACTCGGCGGGGTTTTGCTTTGTGATTCGCCAACGCTTTCACTTCCACCGGAAATCGTGAACCCTTTGGGCTCTTCAGAAACTTCACGAGCTTCGCCGGTCTCTGGTGAGAAACGGCGGCGATCTTGAACCGTAAATCCTTTCCCTTCTTGCTTTTCTTCCTCTGCCATATACGCCCCTCCCTAAAAGAGAAAAAAGCCTGGAAACGATTTCCGCTATCTTACCAGCGGGTCTCCAGGCACTCGTTTGAAGATATGTGTCGCTATTCCACGCTTGCTACAAAGCAAACTATTCAGGCCGGTAAACAGCGATTCTTTCTCATTTTACTTGGGAATTTCAGAATTTACTGTAATCCCTACCCCCCCCCTTGTCAAGGTGAGCTCACTAACCCAGCCAATTTCTTAATCACATATTCGGGCTCTAGTGTGGTCAAGCACTTCCGGTGCGGACAACTTTTCATCGTCGAGACCGTGCATGGCGAACATTCGGTCTTCTGAGTTAATACAGTGACGTTCTTGCCCTGGGGTGCCCATCGGGCAACATTTGAAGGGCCAAACAGCACCGCGGTTGTCACACCCAGCGCTGCGGCCAAATGACTCACACCGCTATCATTCCCAAGGTAAAGCTCACTGCGCGCCAGCAACGCCGCCAGCTTTTCCAAATTCAAATTACGAGCAACCACAGCCCCTTCGCACAAAGCCGTGTGGTCTCCCTTTTCTTCTTCCACAGGTCCAAGAATGACGATTACCGAACCACAAGTTCGCCGGCGCCACCAATCAGCGACCGCGCGGAAAGAAGCATCCGGCCAATTTTTCTCCCGCGCACCACTCCCTGGGGCAAGCGTCATAACCGGCGTGCCCTTGAG
The DNA here is from genome assembly GCA_020027655.1 of Deltaproteobacteria bacterium. Classification (GTDB taxonomy): domain Bacteria; phylum Desulfobacterota; class Binatia; order UBA9968; family UBA9968; genus DAIRFP01. The sequence goes on from JAHKKJ010000149.1 coordinate 4,918, forward strand.
AAAGTGCTGCTGCCAATACCGTTCGCTCCATGCCACTGCTTCCGGCTTCACGGGGATCTCCACCTTGCCAGTTTCTAGTGGTCGACCTCCAACACACGCAAGATAATATTCAGACTGGTGCAGCCGCATTTGCGCTCCCGGCTGAAACGGAAAAACACCTGCTCGCCCTTGAGACAGCTGATTAAGTTCTCGGACAAAGGTGCTCTGCGCACCTCCTAACCACGAAAAGATAGACGAGTAAGAACTAAAAAAGTCACGCAAGTGTTCTTCCTGCGCGGATCCAGGAACAAAAAGCCTACGGATCTCATACCGTTCCAGAGAACCGACTTTGACCGTCGTCGGAACCAGGTCGGCAAACTCGCTACGGGCCAAAAGATTGACCTCCTTACCTTGGCTCAAAAACCGCAAGGTAGGCAGAAAGCAAACAAAATCGCCTAGCGCTCCAGGAAAAAGGACAAGCGATCGCTCTGCTGCAGTTAGTTTCGTTGACATTGAAATGTCAAAAATATACCATTCTCTTCGAGCCAGTTCGAATTGCGCTTCAAACCCAGAAACCCGAGCATATCCGTGGCAAGCATAAATGGCGCCCGATCCATTCTGGATCTCATCGGCTCCACCCCCGTCGTGAGACTAAGAACCCTTCCTGGAAAAAACGACGCAGAAGTATGGGCCAAGATGGAGTCTTTCAACCCCGGCGGGTCGGTGAAGGACCGTATTTGTCTCAACATGATCGCAGTCGCCGAAAGCGAGGGGAAACTTAAGCCCGGCACCACCATCGTTGAACCGACCAGCGGCAATACCGGGATAGGCCTGGCATTGATCGCGGCGGTAAAAGGTTACCGGCTCATTCTGACCATGCCGGATACGATGAGCGAAGAGCGACGCAGCCTTCTGTCAGCCTACGGCGCTCACTTGATTCTTACTCCCGACACCAAGGGGATGGGCGGTGCGATTCACAAGGCCGAGGAGTTGTTGCAAGAACATAGCGAGTACTTCATGCCGCAGCAGTTCAACAATCCAGCCAATCCGGACATGCACCGCAAGACGACAGCCGTTGAGTTGCTAAAACAGTTCAAGCGAATTGATGCTTTCGTAGCGGGAGTCGGCACCGGCGGCACGATTACCGGTGTCGGAGAGGTTCTCAAGGACAAGATGAAAAATGTTCGTGTCTGCGCCGTGGAGCCGGCTGCTTCGCCGGTAATTTCCGGCGGGGAGCCTGGCTATCACAAAATTCAGGGGATTGGCGCAGGCTTTATCCCAGCGGTTCTCAACCGGGACATTTTGGACGAAGTCATTCCGGTGAGCGATGAGGACGCGGCAATTTGCGCTCGACGTTTGGCGGCGCAGGAAGGACTCCTCGTGGGCATTTCGTCCGGTGCCGCTTGCTGCGCTGCCCTGAGAGTTGCAAAAACCTTAGGAAAGGGGCACATGGTCGTGACCGTCTTCGCCGACAAGGGCGAGCATTATTTGAGCACCGACCTGTTCAGCGAAAAACGATGGACACAAAGTTAGAGCAACTGAAGGATACACTCCGGAGAACCGAGGGAGTCATAGTGGCTTTCTCCGCCGGCGTAGACTCCACATTCTTACTCAAGATTGCGCACATGGTTTTGGGCGAGCGTGCCATTGCCCTGACGGCATCGTCTGCGACCGCACCGCCTGGGGAGCTGGTGGCGGCACAAGAGTTCACCGCCAGCCTCGGCATCCAGCATATCGTCCCGGACTCTCACGAACTTGCCAACCCGTCGTTTACTCAGAACCCGGCGAACCGATGCTTTTTTTGCAAAGACGAGCTCTACAGGATTTGTCGAGAACAGGCCGATCATTTGGGAGTCGCAACCGTCATGGATGGCACCAACCTGGACGATTTGCGGGATCACCGTCCGGGTCTCAAGGCCGCCAAAGAGTGGGGTGTGCGCCATCCATTGGTGGAAGCCGAAATGACCAAAGACGATATTCGCCGTTATAGTCGGGAACTCAATCTTCCTACCTGGGATAAGCCGTCCAGCCCCTGCCTCTCTTCTCGTTTTCCCTACGGAACCGAAATCAACCTCGAACGGCTAAAGAAGATCGCTGCTTGCGAGCTGTTGATGAAGGAGCTCGGCTTTCGGGAGTTTCGTGTCCGCTACCACGGCGATCTGGCCCGGATCGAAGTAGCACAAGACGAATTCCCCCGATGGTTCGAAAAGAGCACGCGAGACGCGGTAGTGCAAAAGTTCAAACAGATCGGTTTTCACTACGTAAGTCTCGATTTGCAGGGCTATCGGACTGGGAGCATGAACGAGAGCTTGCACAGACCGGCCACCTAGCAGGCTCGGCCATCTCGCAGTAGCGCCTCCGCCAGCAAGATGTCCTCTGGTACGGTTATCTTGATATTCGTCCTCTCCCCTTCCAAGAGAAAAACCGGTTGACCGATTCGTTCCACTAACATCGCGTCATCGGTCGCCTCGATCGCTTGCCGCACCCCCCACTCGTGGGCTTCCACGATGATTTCTTTGCGGAAGACCTGTGGCGTTTGTATGTCCCATAAAGTATTCCTGGCCGGCGTTGCTTGAACCCAATGCTCTTCCGAGACGACTTTGATAGTGTCTCTTACCGGCACACCGATGACCACGGCGCCTATGCGGTAAGCCTCATCAACACAGCGGTCGATGAGCGAGGACGAAACAAAGGGTCGGGCCCCGTCATGGATCGCCACGATTTCACAGTCCGTGTCAAGCTTCTCGAGTCCCCGCCTAACCGATTCCTGTCGGGTGGCTCCTCCGGCTCGTAGAACCCACGGCCGATGGCTGAGATTTGGGTCGTTTTGAATCAACGGAATCAACGCTTGGCTCTGTCGAAGCTCTTTCTCCGCGACCACCAAAATCACTTTTTCTATGCTTTGAGTCGCGAAGAATCGGTCGAGAGTGCGCAACACCAACGGACGGCCTGCGATAGGCAGAAAACTCTTAGAAACCCGGCCTCCGAGCCGTTTCCCTTCCCCTGCGGCGACTATGATGGCGGTCACACGCATGTTGGCGCGCGAGAAAACGAAAGAGCCGAGAGATGACTCTCGGCTCCGATAGATCGAATGAATTTTGAATAGATCAAGAACTCAGTGGGTAAAGATATGGCGCAGCTCTTCCATGATTTTCTCTTCGGAGTGGGAGCGGGCAATTGAGAGCTCTTTAACCAACAGATTACGCGCCGTATCCAACATCTTTCTTTCGCCGAAAGAGAGTTCCTTATCGCCTTTCAAGACAAAAAGGTCACGCAGCACCTTGGCGATCTCAAGAATCGAACCCGTCTTGATTTTTTCCGTATATTCTCTGTAGCGCCGATTCCAGGTTTGCTGATCCGTTTCGACCTTCTTTTGGCGCAAAACTTTGTACACTTTTGAGACCATCGCGCGGTCAATGACTTTGCGCAAACCGACCGAGTCGACGTTATCGATCGGAATCATGATCTTCATATCGGTCTCCAAAATCCTCAGCATATAGTACTTTCTCTCGGTCCCGGAAATAACATGGCTCCGGATGGCTTCGATTTCGCCCACACCGTGGGCAGGATAGACGACTTTTTCACCAACCTTAAACATAGTGACCTCCTCGCGGCGAATCGTATTCACGCTGCATTTCAAACTGCGGCCGATATTGAGCTGGCAACTGGCTAACAAAAGTATAGGGGTTATTTCTTAAGGTCGATGGGAAGAATATCTGAGATCTGAACTGGAGCCGGGTGCAGAGTCTATTGAACATTCCTCGTTCCGTTCTACTGGCGTAAGGTCCAAAAAAAATTAGCGGCCAAGTACTTTAGACCGCCAGAGGGTAAAATCACTATACAACAGGGCAAATTATTACGTCAAGAGGGCCCAAGTGCACGGCGCCGACAAAAACAATTATATTTTCAATACTTTAGATATGAAATATCCAACTCTTATAGACTTTGATTACCTTCCAAATTACGTGGCAGGGAGGGGTCACCGAGGCACCAGTTCAAGCACCATCATCACGGCATCTTCGCCGTCATCTGAGTAATAACCCCGGCGCAGTCCCTGGCCTACAAATCCAACGGAGTTGTATAGTTTTTGCGCGGCGATGTTTGAAACCCTTACTTCAAGTGTTACTCGAGCAGAGTTGCGGCTGCGCGCCTGTTCTATTACCTGCTGCAAAAGGGTTTGTCCAATGCGTTGACGGCGGAAACCGGTGTGCACGGCTATGTTGTGAATATCGATTTCCTCGGGCAGAAGCCAAAAAAGAACATAACCGACGATTTTGTCGTTGACCTGTGCCAGGATCGATCGAGCACAGGCGACTTGAAGCTCCTCCAGAAAAAAATTCGAACTCCACGGATGACGAAAGGAAGTCCTTTCAATGGCCATGACCTCGTCCAGATCGGCGGGGACCATCGACCTGAACGATACCCTTTGTCCGGAAACAAAAAAACCACAGGACGCTATAGATTCCTGTGGCTCTGTCGTGGAGGCAATGGGGCAATTTTTCTTGCTAGCGATAGCTCGTCTCCCACTGATTTTTTTTGCCTTTTAGCAGCAAGACTTCCAATAGCTTATTCTCGAAGCGATGAGCAAATCCGACAACTCCCTCCTTTAGCGGAATTATTGTTGTAAACTCGGGCGGGAAAGCCCCGATGCTGGAGGATATCTTGCGGACCCTCTCGTCTGGGCATCTCCCTTTGATAATAAATTGACTGTCTTTAAGCGCAAGATCGTAGTCGTATTCCGGCATTTCGTCAGGCAACTGTTGCCGGTTGGGGAGACCGATATCGGGTAACCATCTCGGGAACTCCAACTGCAGGAAAAACGCACCACCCCGATCTTCAACCGTATAGACGTTTCCGTAGCGCCGTTCCCGCTCAAGTTTTTCAACGAATCCTTTCGAATAGAAACCATCAACCGGAATCGGCATCTCTCTAATCACGCCGGCATGCTTTGCCAAAATCGGCTGCAAAGCCAGTCCAAGTGGGACTCCATAAACCGCGGCCGGAAATACCATCTCCTCCGCCGGCTTGACATGCAATATGCCGTCTTTCAGACGATATACCCCTTCGACCACCGCCAGAAAAAGTCCGACCAGAATATAATTGTTAATTTCCTGACTAAAGAGGATTGCTGGGCCATGTAGAATGACAGCCACTATCATACATATCACCGGGTAAATCACCGCGTTATGGACGATATTAAGTCCAGTGCTGCCGGCCACGGTAAACCAAGGACTCTGCACCGCGGCTTCGATTTGCTTCTTGGTGTCATGCGGCAAAGCACCCAGCACTGGCTGCGCCAAGATAACCAGCGCCTTACCCAGCCCTTTACTTAAAAAACCGCTACTCCTGTATTGCTTCGAGAGCTCTTCGAAACTCTGTGGCACCTCACTTGGGAAGGTCTTTTTCGGCCTAATCTCCTTCACCCGTGCCGGCTTTGGAGGAACGGGGGGCGGCGCCACCGGCGGCTTGGCTGCATCCGGACTTGTAACCGGCTTTGGGGGTGGTGCGGTCTTCTGTTCCGCTGGCGGCGGCGTGGGCTTGGCTGGGGACGCAGGTTGCTGCATTGCAGCAGCAGGCTTCTGTTCGCCGTTGGCCTTTCGAAAACGTGACTGAAAGTCCTCTCCGAAATTGACTTCCTGATGGAGCGCCCGAGCACGGGCAATCAACACCTCTTCTGTCTCAACGTTGTTCGGATCAGTCACGCAGCAGTCCACCGGGCACACAGCCGCACAAGCCTCGTAATCGTGAAAACCTACGCACTCGGTGCATAAAAGCGGATCGATGACGTAGACCGGGTCTCCCTGGCTGATGGCGTTATTGGGGCATTCCGGCTCGCATGCCCCGCAATTGATGCACTCGCTAGTGATCATCGTCGCCATGAAAGAAACTTCCTTTAAGAATTAATTACTTGTTTGGTTCTGGGTTGTCAATGATTCGGACCGTAGTTGCAACTCTCGGAAAGTTCATGTTACCTATCGACTCAGGGCGGCGTACCCAAGTGGTTAAGGGAGAGGTCTGCAAAACCTCGATGCAGCGGTTCGAATCCGCTCGCCGCCTCCAAATTATCATCGATTTCGTTAACAATTCCCAGACCGCGACCTCTTCGCACCAAAAAAACGTTCCGGTTTTGTGCCAACTTCAGGTGACAAACCCTAGCACTCGGTAACAATCCGCTTTGCAGAACACCGCGATTTTCCTAGAGGTCGGTTACTCTGGATCACTTGCTGCTCCTGCGCTTGGGGTCTCGTGTCGGCGGTTCAATTCCGTCCCTGGCCACCATTCCAACCTGGCATCCGCTTTTGCTCCAGAAAAACACTCTGACAAACGTGCGATAGCGGTTGATTTTCCGGCTATCGGGTTATAGGATTTGCCACGGAAAGAGAGGCG